>CAZTXH010000311.1:0-3234 GCA_964617415.1 uncultured Rikenellaceae bacterium
AGCCGGTTGTGTGACACGGGTCTGTTTCAGGTCTTCGTTGGTGCCTTTAAACATAAGATCAGTAATCCGGAAGCCAAGTATCCTGTTCGCAGTTTCGAACATCTCTCTCGCGCGTGAAGACCTTTCATAAAGTTCATTACCCATGCCCGGATACTGTGCTCCCTGTCCTGGGAAAACGTATGCTTTCATTATAAATCAGTTAGATGATTAGTGCAATTTGGAGCCGATAAGGTGAATGAATTCTTCACGGGTATTCATATTCTCAAGGAATATACCGGTAAAAGCCGATGTTGTAGTAACTGAGTTTTGTTTCTGTACACCACGGATCTGCATGCACATATGCTGAGCTTCAATTACGACAGCTACTCCCAGAGGATTAAGGGTATCCTGTATACAGTTCCTTATTTGTGTGGTGAGTCGTTCCTGTACCTGAAGTCTTCTTGAATAAGCCTCTACAACACGGGCTAATTTACTCAGACCTGTTATATAACCATCAGGAATATATGCTACATGGACCTTCCCGAAAAATGGAAGCATGTGATGTTCACACATGGAATAGAGATCAATATCTTTTACTATTACCATCTGCCTGTATTCCTCTTTGAATTTAGCCGAATTGAGTATCTGTATCGGGTCGATACTATAACCTACTGTTAGATAATTTATAGCTTGGGCTACTCTTACAGGAGTTTTGAGCAATCCTTCTCTTTCAGGATTTTCACCTAAAAGCTCAAGAATCCGTTTGTACATCGATGCCATTTCCTCGATGATCTCGGAATTCCATGTTTCAATCTTATTGTATCCGGTTTCAGTGACTCCTGAACCGTCATTAATTTTTTCAATTTTATTAGCCATAATATTCTATAGTGTTATTTTCTGTTTCTTCAATCTTAATACAATGAAGTTGTGCTCCTTCCTTCTCAATCGGTTGTTTCAATTCATTCCAGATAGCTATTGCAAGGTTTTCGGTAGTAGCAATCTTACCTTTCATGAAGTCAACTTCAAGGTTAATATTTTTGTGATCAATTTTCGATATCACTTTCTCCTGTATTATTCTTTTAAGGAGATTGGTATTCATCACAAAACCATGATCTTCAGCCGGTTCACCCTTGACAGTTACACGTAGTATATAATTATGTCCATGCCAGTTCGGATTTGAACATTTACCAAAGACCTCAAGGTTCTTTTCATCTGACCAGTCCTGCCTGAACATTCTGTGCGCAGCACTGAATCTTTCTCGACGAGTTAGGTAGATCATATTACATCAGGTTTTATTTACAATATTAACCAATAAAACTGAGCTTTCTAAAAGTTAAAAGCAATATATTTGATGTATATATTCCCCGGTTTCCTGCATTTAAATAATTTGATACGGAAGGGGAAAAGGAAAGATGGTTTTGGGGAAGATTAACCTGAAAAAAATTATGTCTCATAAGATCCTGCTGGTTACAGCAAGCGATACTGAAAGTAAAGCTTTAAAAAGAATATCCGGAATAGTACCTTATGCAGAGGGTTTCCATTTTGGAAATTGTGATATTGCTCTACTTGTAACAGGTATTGGGCAGATGGCAACATCCTGGTCGCTTACAAAATGGCTCTCATATAATGAAAAACCTAACCTTGCTGTAAACATAGGCATAGCAGGAAGCTATAACGATAAAATTAATATAGGTGATGTTGTTGCTCCTGTTTCAGATTGTTTTGCAGATACCGGCGTCGAAACGGGGGAAAATATTCTTACGCTTAATGAAGCGGGCATGGAGGAGTATCCATTCAGGGATGGGAAAATCTATGCTGAGAATAAATACATGCCTCTGTTATTGAGTATTCTCAAACCTGTGACAGCTATAACAGTTAATACAGTGTCGGGTTCTCAGGTAACCATAGAGAGGATGAAAGAGAAATTTCACCCCGATATTGAGACAATGGAAGGTGCGACTTTTTTTTATATTTGCAGTAGGGAGAAAACACCTTTCATCGCAATAAGAGCTGTTTCCAACAGGGTTGAACTCCGGGATAAGGAGAAATGGAATATACCACTGGCTATTGAAAACCTTTCAGAGAAATTGAAAGAGATTTTATTAATGTTTGAATGATAATATGAAGCTTACACTGGGTTTCTCACAATGTCCTAATGATACTTTCATTTTTGATGCCATCGTTCACCGGAGAATTGATACTGAGGGGCTTGAGTTCGATTGTCTTATTACTGACGTTGAAGAACTGAACAAACGTGCATTATCAGGTACCATTGATATTACAAAGTTAAGTATCCATGCATATGCCTTTGTTGCAAGAAATTACATTATCCTTGATTCGGGAAGCGCCCTGGGTTATGGTAATGGTCCATTACTGATAAGTAAACATAAACTCTATACGAGTGAACTGGTTGAATCGAGAATTGCCATCCCGGGCAGATATACAACTGCCAATCTTCTGTTGAGTATAGCATGGCCTGAAGCTGTAAATAAAACAGAATACTTATTCTCAGATATCGAAGAGGCTCTTCTGAGGGAAGAAGTTGATGCCGGACTAATTATTCATGAAACCCGTTTTACATATCATAAAAAAGGTCTTATGAAAATTGCAGATCTGGGTGAATACTGGGAGAAACTTACAAAACTGCCTGTACCACTGGGGACAATAGCAATTAACAGGAAAATTAATATTGAAACAGCTATGAAAGTTAACCGGATTGTACGGCGGAGCCTTGATTATGCCTTTGAAAATCCCAGGACATCTTACGATTTTATTATGGCAAATGTAAAAGATATCGATAGCCAGGTAGTTAATAATCATATAAAATTATATGTAAATAATTATACTTTAGATCTTGCTAAAGAAGGAAAGAGAGCTATCCATGAGTTGTTCAGGATCGCAAATGAAAAAAAAGTAGTACCGGAAATACCGGACAAAATATTTCTTACATCAATAGATTGATTATTAAGTAATTAAATTTTGTACTCATGAAAAGTAAGATTTTTCCTATTCTGATATTACTGATCATATCTCCGGGGATTATAGCTCAGCATGATAAAGTAACTGATCGTATCATTGAGATCGGCAGAACAGATAACCGGACAATGCATCATCTGGATGTAATCTGTAACAATTTTGGAGGTCGTCTTGTTGGATCTGATGCTTTTGAGAATGCTGCATTATGGTGTGCTTCTGAATTTAGAAAATGGGGTATGGAAGTTATAATGGATGAGGCTGGTACAGTACCTGTTGGAT
>CAZTXH010000312.1:0-3172 GCA_964617415.1 uncultured Rikenellaceae bacterium
GGGCAAAATAGCTGTCAGTTCACCTATAGCACAAGGACTGATTGGTAAAAAAGTAGGAGAAATAGTGCAAATACAAGTACCTGCAGGAATAATCCCTTTTGAAATAATCTCTATCTCAGTGTAATTTGGAGGCAATGACTACTATTTTTACAAAAATCATTAATGGGGAGATCCCCTGTTATAAAATTGCGGAAGATGAAAAATATTTCGCTTTTCTTGATATAAGTCCTCTTAAAGCAGGACATACACTTGTGGTTCCCAAGAAGGAAATCGATTACTTTTTTGACATGGATGATGATCTTCTGGCCGGACTGATGCTATTCTCAAAAAAGGTAGCAACAGCTATTGAGTCGGTTATTCCTTGTAACAGGATTGCCGTTGCAGTAGTTGGTCTTGAAGTACCACATGTACATGTACACCTTATACCTATGGATACCATGGCGGATGTTAACTTCAGGAATCCCAAGCTCAAGTTCTCACCAGAAGAGTTTAACGAAATCGCTGAAAAAATAAGCAGGAAAGTGATCTTATAATCACTATGACTTTTTTTGTTGTTCACTTTTCATTACGGGCTCTTTAAAAAAAGATTTCTTCAATAGCCGTCAGCTTTAGCTGACGGTAAAAATGTTATCTTTTTCAAGAGGACTTTAGTCCATAATATTGGGCTAAAGCCCTCTTTGGGTAGAGACTCTTTTTCCGTTGGCTAAAGCCAACAGTAATTAGAGTCTATATATTTTCCCTGCAAGCCTGTAGGACTCAATGTAATCTTTAATAAATTATTCCAAAAAATTCATATCTTTATATAGTATAATTCAGCTCGCTGCATGAGTTATCTGTATGATTTATGGGATGATGTTATCAGCCTTCTTTTTCCCAGGCTTTGCTATGGGTGTGGAAACCACCTTATGAGAAATGAAAAGCTCATTTGTACAGAGTGTTATATAATGATACCCAGGACTAATTATCATAATGAATCAGATAACCCTGTGGAACAATTATTCTGGGGAAGATGCAGAATAGAAAAAGCTGCAGCCTTATCATTTTATAACAGAGAAAGTCGTATTAGAAATCTTATACATAATCTTAAGTATAACGGAATAAGAGAGGTAGGGTATGAACTGGGTAAAATATATGGTGTACAACTTAAAAATTCGGGTTTTACCACTGATATTGATATTATTATTCCTGTTCCGCTTCATCCGGCAAAGGAACGAATCAGAGGCTTCAACCAGAGTGATATTATTTCACAGGGTATATCTGACTCTACGGGTATTCCTGTTGACAGAATTACACTTATAAGGAAGAACCTCTCCTCTACACAGACAAAAAAAACCAGATATGAGAGATGGACAAATGTTGAAGGCATCTTTTATGTTAAAAATGCAACGGTGATCAGAGATAAGCATATATTGCTTGTTGATGATGTGATAACAACAGGATCGACAGTTGAGTCATGTGTTACCGAACTGCTTAAAACAGAAGGAGTAAAGGTGAGTGTTATTGCTCTGGCAGTAGCTCTTATATGAAAAGTAATATTATTTTACTCTTCCCGGATTTTTATTCATAAAATCTTTCCAGCTTGTATAGGTTTTTTCGCTTTTCACAGTTCCTGACTGGAAGAAATGACAAAGTGCAGCAGCCAGACCATCAGTAGCATCAAGTTTCATTTCCGGTCCTTTAAATTTCAGGATGTTTGTCAACATTGCTGCAACCTGTTCCTTTGATGCAGCTCCCTGACCTGTAATCGACATTTTGATTTTTCTGGGGGCATATTCGTAAATTGGCAACGAACGCGAGAGAGCTGCAGCTATGGCTGCTCCCTGTGCTCTCCCAAGTTTCAGCATTGATTGTACATTCTTACCATAGAAGGGAGCCTCGATAGCCAGCTCATCAGGATGATATTCATCTATTATCCCAATGGTTCTATCGAAGATATGCTTGAGCTTTATATAGTGATCACCAAATTTTGACAGGTCAATCGAACCAATTGTAATAAGTTCGGGAATATTTCCTGAAATCCTTATCACACCGTACCCGGTAATATTTGTGCCAGGATCTATACCAAGAATTATTCTTTCTTCCAATTTACCTTTTCCCATCCTTACTAATAGGTTTTATTTTTCTATTACGAACAGATTGTTCATCAATGATGGTTTTTCGGAGAAATATGGATACCTGCTGAATTCTTCAATTCCTTTGGCTTGGAAAGAACCTGTTTCGAGCCAGTATATAGCCTCTTTCAAACACTCTTCTTCGCGATTGTCAAAATCGTGGGTTATGTCATCAGTACTGATTTTTGCAGGGGCAATACCATTATAATATTCACCTTCATCATCAGAATTCACTATCTTAAATGTGACCGGCCAGAAAAAATATGTTTCGGCACACGGCCATCCATTCATTCCCATGGGTTTACCATATGTTGTATCTCCAATGGTTACAAGATTAAGATGTGGATCAAGTCCGTTAATGACTGCCTCACTTGCAGAGGCTGTTAATCGAGACGTAATTACAGCAAGTCTTGAAAGTGAAAGGGGATAGGAAGATTCCTCAAAAGGATAATTAACGTTATAATCTTGGTTTTTATCATTATAAGTCAGGCCGGCAAATGTCACTCCTGTCTTCGAATTACCTGTAATATAACTTCCCAGTTGCTGTGCTATGTAAAGAAAGCCACCTGAATTATACCTGAGATCAAGAATAAGATCCTGTACATTGTATGAACTGAAAAACTTAAAAGCTGTTTCAAGTTCATCCTCGGAAGGTTCAATAAAGGATTCAAAAACAAGATGACCTGTTATCCCTGATGAAAGATGAAGAGTATCATAGAGTAATACTGAATTAATAGTAAAACTTTGTTTTGTTGATGTTATAGTTATTTCTGTACCGTCAGGCCGCTCAAAAATAAAGACATTTGTTCTACCTGCTTCTGACGGACCTATTGCTTGCAGGTATGCTTCCCCATCGTTTGCTAACAATATTGAGGCAATATCATATCCATTTATTGTTTTTACTATCCAGCCACGGCGAACACCCTTAGCATATAACGGTGAATTGTCAAATATCATGGCAATCCTTGCATTCATTGAATTGTCAAGGCCTATCCTAAATCCATGTCCCACAAATGTTCCTTCCATTTCAGCGATAAAATCATCATAATCAGCAACAAAGC
>CAZTXH010000313.1:0-3172 GCA_964617415.1 uncultured Rikenellaceae bacterium
GTATACGTCCTGCATTCTATTATGTTGATGATGAGGTAGTTGTTGTAGCCTCGGAAAGACCTGTTATACAAACAATATTCAATGTCAGAACAGATGATGTAACTGAACTTTCTCCTGCCCACACTATAATAATAAAAGCCTCCGGCGAAACATCTGTTGTTAAAATCAGAGAAGAGGCTGAACAACGTAAATGTTCATTTGAAAGGATATATTTCTCAAGGGGAACAGATAAAGCTATATACAGGGAGAGGAAAAAACTGGGTGAATTACTGACGCAACCTGTTTTGGAGGCCGTTGACAATGATCTTGAAAATACGGTTTTCTCCTATATTCCTAATACTGCTGAAAGTGCATTCTATGGACTTATAAAAGGAGTGGAAAATTATCTAACCAGGTCGAAGATTGATACAATAATGCAGAACCGGGAAACACTAACCAGGGAAGAGCTTGAAAAAATAATCAGCAGGAGACCCCGTGTGGAAAAAATAGCAGTAAAGGATGCAAAACTGAGAACATTTATTGCAGTTGATAACGGCAGGGATGAGCTTGTTGGACATATATATGATGTCACCTACGGAATAGTAAAAAGAGATATTGACAATCTTGTTGTTATAGACGATTCAATAGTACGGGGTACAACACTTAAGAAAAGTATTATAAGAATTCTTGACAGACTTAGTCCAAGGAGAATAGTTATTGTATCTTCTTCTCCTCAGATAAGATACCCCGATTGTTATGGGATTGATATGGCGAAACTGGGAGACCTAATTGCATTCAGAGCTTCAGTAGAGCTGCTGAATGAAACGGGTAAAGCTTCCCTTGTCAATAAAATATATGAGGATGCAAAAGCAGAACAGCTAAAACCTGTAGAAGAGATACAAAATCTGGTCAGAGGGATCTATGAGCCATTTTCTGCAGAAGAGATCTCTGAGAAAATTTCTTGTATGCTAAAAACCTCTGATATAAAAGCCGAGGTCAAAATAGTTTTTCAATCAATCGAGGGATTACACGAGGCATGCCCAAATCATTCCGGTGACTGGTATTTCACAGGTAATTATCCTACTCATGGAGGTAACAGGGTAGCCAATCAGTCGTTCATTAATTTTATCGAAGGAAGAAATATCCGGTCCTACTGATTATCATGTGAAAACCATCTTATCATGAAATCATGTTTATATGAGGAAAGATGCCTGTTGATCTTCTCAACATAAATATCTCTTAATGTGATCATTATTCCTGTTTCCTCAACATTCCCGAAATTATGATTAATAAAAGTACCGAAAGTCCGCATAGTTGGCGACAGATTCATATAGGCATTGATTAATGGAGGTATTGTCTCTCCCAGTTTTCTTACTTCAGAGGAGAGTATCTTATAATCCTCCTTATATCGTTTCCCTTTGAACAAAGCCTTCATTTCATCTTCATGCAGATCGATCTTCGCCGGTTCGATTGGTATTGTCAGGTTATCAGGATCTCCAAAGTGAGTTTTAAGAAAATAAAGAATCATATTTCTCGCCTTCTGATTAAAGTGAGAATACATGGTGACCTTACCAAAAAGATACTTAAGATGATGATTGTCAATAATTAATGCACCCAGTCCATCCCAGAGGTTATCAAGAGCATACAGGCTTTTTCTGCCCATAGCCCGTGATTGATAATCGGGATGAACAAAAGAACGTCCCAGCTCCATCAAATGAGGATAATATTTTGAAAGAAATTTCTTGGAAAATTTAAAATAGGCAGATGATGCAAGTTTATCAATATCGCAGACTATACAATCTTTCGAAGGAAAGTAAAAACGGTATCCACCAACAATTTCCCTGTTATCGGGATCCCATACAATTAACTGTTTCTGAGGATCCTCCTTTGTTGTATCAAAATCGTCAATGTCAATTGATTTTCCTGTTCCTCCCCCGGCATGACGAAATGTTATCTCCCTTACCCTTCCAACTTCATGCATTAATACGGGAGAGTCATTATTGTTGAAAATGTATACCTCATTATTTGCATAATTTGTTTTTCGTAAAAACTTTTCTTTTGTAAGTTCTGCAATTATCTGATCAAGAGGTAACTGATCAACAATAGGTTTCATGTTCTGCTTATTAGATTGCATTTTTCGAATATTTTACCGGGAAATTCGCCTGCAATTTAACATTTTTTTATTAATGAATCATAAGTCAATAAATGATTCGAGTTCATAGGATCTCTCTTTGACCCATTCAGCCCATTCAGGTAAAGATTTCGACTTGTCAAATGTTTGCCATGGGATGGTTTTACCAAAAACCAGTGAAATATTTTTTCCTTTCTGTGAAAACATCTCATCGGGCAGATAAAGCATCTCAATATTCGATTTGATACCCAGAAAGGTTCTTAAATTAGCGAGATTGTAGAAAAAATTAGAATTTTTACCTGAAAAAAAAGCCGGGACGATGTCTCTCTTGTGTTGTATTGCTTTGGCTATAAAGCTTTTATGCCATAGAAGGTCTTTTATAACACCACGTTTTTTACGTGAGCATAGCCCTGCAGGAAAATAGAGGATCTGGCAATCGGAAGCATAAGCCTCTTCAAGCGATCTGACTGCATCTTTTGCCTGTCCACCATGTTTATTTATAGGAAGAAAAATACCTGAGAGATTGGTGATATTCATTAGAATATCATTTACAGGGAATTTTATCTCACTGAAGTATTTTGATAACTCATTCATAAATACCAGACCGTCAAGTCCCCCAAGAGGATGATTTGAAATAAAGAAATATCTTCCACTGGAAGGAATATTCTCCGATCCGTAAACCCTGTATTGAATTTCAAAGAATTCGAGTCCGGCAGCCACAAATTCCGAATCTCTGAGATGCCCGTATATCTCCAGGAAATTATTTATCTCATCCTGATGAACGATCCTTTTCAGATAATTAATTAAGAATGATGGGACAGCTTTTGCAAGTGATGGATTCTTTGAGTACAGAACATTTTCAACATCAATAATCAAGGGATCACTATTTCCTGATTTCTGTTCCATTTTATCGATAAATAAATTGCAAGCTGCAAATTTATAACTTTTTCAGGTTACCTCGTTCCTTTTTACAGCTTTTGAGTCTGTTCATCAAGTACACTTTTCCCGGCTAAATAATATAATATCCATTACCTTGATCTGATATTTAAAGGAGCCTGTAAT
>CAZTXH010000314.1:0-3149 GCA_964617415.1 uncultured Rikenellaceae bacterium
GCCCAAAGGCATTACCGATTTCCCTGATGGTATCGGTCATTGCATTAATTGCAGCAATTGGATCCATTTTTTGATCCACAACTTCTTGTGCTTTTTTCAAAGCCAGACCTTTGTCATATTCTCGGATCGCCTTTCTTAGATTTTCTATTGTTATTTCCGTTGAGTTTTCCATCCATGCACCTTATCTGCTTAACTAGTTCATTGATGGATACATTATATGCTTATAATACAACTAATTACAGAGTGAATTATTTGCTTATCTTTAATTAATTCGAATTAACCATCAAGAACTTCTATGAAAAAATAATGCAACCTCTTTTTTATTTTTTAATAAATTAAATCGCTCATCCTAATTAATACTGGTTTCAAAATTCTCAATTATTTTTCGGATCTCTTTCCTCTTTTTATCAGAAAGTCCACACACTCTGTGATTCTCTACAATTGAGGTTACCTTTTCATGAGCCTTTTGCACAATGTCTTTACTTCCTTTTGTTTTCCAGTTTTCATATATTTCCCTTGTCGATATCATTGGTTCCCAGTGTTCTCTTTGACCAAGATGTCTCAATGTATGTTCATCATCCAGGTAATTACCGCCTGGTCCCAGCCTTTCAATTACATCCTGTGCAAGGGTATCTTCGTCAACCCTAATACCATGGAACAGTCTTTTTATATACGAAACCATTTCACTGTCTAATATCAACTGCTCAAAGCTTACTGTAAGCCCGGTACTAAACAAACCCCCATTTACTATAAGGTCCGAATATGCGAGATACGCACCCCATGTTGTAGCAAATTTTTCCCACGCGAGCTGCTCATCCATAGTGTGTGCATCAGTATCAGGGGCAATGGTATGATAAGGCAGGTGATAAAACTCAGCCATTTGTGATCCTGCTATTCTTAATAGGACTGTTTCGGGTGAACCAATTATTACATTAGCCGTTCTCATATCAAAGGTAGACCATGCACTCCCATAAATGACAGGAGACCCGGGATTAATAAGCTGACTGAAAACAATCCCTGAAAGAGTTTCTGCATTATGCACTGTAATCGACCCGGCCAAAGTATACGGAGAAGTGACCCCTGTAAATGGCTGCGGGAGAAGACACAGTGGAATACCCCTATTTACTGTTGCAATCAATGCTTCAATTGCACCTTTTTCCCAGGACAATGGTGATGTCGGGGATAACTGGCATGTCAGAGGAGGCCTGTCACCCAAGCTGTCGCTGTCTATCACTACTTCTGCAATATTATAAATCGCATTAGCAACTTCTGCTCTTTCAGGAGAAAAGAAGATATGTTTTTCGGTGCTATTAAATACTGCATCAGCAGCATGCACAAGAGAAGATTCAGCTTTGACATCCTGGGGCATAGCTTCGATTCCAACAATGTCGACATCAGGTGAATAATCTGATAGCAGGGCGAATTTACCTACATCATCTTTTGTAGCCCCTCTTCTTTCACCAGTATCATAATCTTGCACATAAATTGCATTATGCCCGCTTGTGAAATTGCCTTTTACTTTTCCCAATGTTGTAGCTAGATCTCCTGCACGATTGTATAGTTTAATCTCTTTAGGAACAGTCTGCATACTCTTTTCAATAACTTTACGCGGAAATTTCACAATCTTCTTGTTAATGTCAGCATGCAACCCGATTTCAAGGCACGTTTTTAATACTTCAATGTTATCTATATAAATTCCCGTATCTTCTAATACTTTAAGTGAATTCTCATGAATTTTTAAAATTTCATCATTCTTTAAAACAATTGGTTTTGTTAATTTTTCCATAAATACTCCATCCTGCTAATTCCTAAGATATAAAATCACCCTGAATGATTCAGTAAGATTTACTACAAAGATTCAAAACCTTTACCATCGTACCTTTTCCCATTTCCTTTTTTTATTACTTACCAGTATAGCATTCGTTATTTTAATTTCATCGTACCCAGTCGCAAAAGTCGGCCTTGATATTGCTGACGTCTCTTTTTTAAACTTAACCATATCATAGAAATCATTAAAAAGATTAAGAACTGCATCATGGTATCCTAACGGATGCCCTGCTGGAAGTGTTGCATATTTTGACGTATTTTTTTCCTGGAGTATAGGGTTTTCTATCAAAACCTCATTCGGCTTCTCCCTGTATCCTATCCACATCTCATTAGACCTTTTATGATTCCATGCATACGAACATTTGCTCCCGTAAACCTGAATCTCAGTATCCGATTTTCTCCCTGCACATACTTGTGAAGTTGTAAATGAACCCGGGGCATCATTCGAAAGTCTGTACAGTACAGATGAATATTCCTCAAGTTCTACCTTAAAATCCTCAGTTTCTACATCCTTTACCTCTTCAAAAGCAAGCACCTGGTGTTTGGGCCTCTTCCTTATTGGGATAATGGTCGCTAAATCACCTATTACCTCAGTTACCTTTAGCCCAGTAACAAACTGAATCAAGTCAAACCAATGACTGCCGACGTCTGCAGTTATATTTGACTCACCACACTCAGACTTCTCCAATCTCCATGAATAATCAGTAGGCCTGGAAAGCCAATCCTGTAAATACGAGCCCATGACCATCCTCACATCTCCCAGATCCCCTCTCCTCACTCTGACAGCCATTTCCTGCACCAAAGGGTAATATCGGTAACAAAAATCCACTCCTGTTACCACACCCCTTTTTATTGCCAGATCAACAAGTTCACTGCCCTCCTCTAAGGTTATTGCAAGAGGCTTTTCAGACAATATATGTTTTCCCCTCTCAAGGGCCTCTTTTGTTATGGAGTAGTGATATTTATTAGGCGAACAGTTATGAACAACTTCAATCTCATCATCATCTATAATCTTCATATGATCATCGTATGCATACTCAATATTGTACTTTTGAGAAGAAGCCTCAGCAAGTTCATGGTTGATATCGCACACAGACTTTACTGTAATACCCCCAACTCTCGATAGAGCCTCAAGATGAATCGAGCCCATATACCCGGTACCTATCACTCCTACTTTGATCATGAGCAAATACCCCCAAACTCAATAATTACTGCGGATGCATTTACAGATACTTATTCACAACCTTCCTGAACCTGTCGATCTCTTGATCAATTTCATCATCAGTGCTTTCAATCGTAATTCCAAAGCCAGAGCCCAGACC
>CAZTXH010000315.1:0-3145 GCA_964617415.1 uncultured Rikenellaceae bacterium
CCCCAAAACATTCTGAAAAAATTATTCGGGGTACTTCTGCTATTAGTTGCAGCCAAGATGATTTTCTCAAAGTAACAAGAGGATTTATATCAGAACATAAGTCCCAGGCTTAACAGTATAGCATTTGGTCTGTCATCGAGATTAACTTGTGTACCTAAAGCGTTTTCAATCTTTGTCTGGTATTTTTTCAGGCTCCCCTCATATCTAAGATCAACAGTCAGTTTATTTAATACGTCAATACCCACGCCTGCCTGATATCCAAAGGACATTTTACCGTATATAGCTTCAAGATCAGGATCATCTATTAATTCCTTGGGTGTGTTAATCAGGAATGAACCTACCGGACCTGCATTGATTCTGGCTGGGCCAAGCTTTACTCCAACTATTACCGGAATATCAATTTTACTGAAATTCTGTTTTACCTCTTCCACATCCGAAGTCAACACATCAGTAACCTTATATTCATTTGTTCTTGTTGAGAAAAGAAGTTCAGGCTGAACAAAGAGTTTTAATACTTTTAGTCTTACAAATAACCCTCCATGAAATCCAAAATTCATTCCTTCTAATTTTTCAACTGTATACTGCTGAGTTCCGGAGGAAATAGTCTTTATATCATCCATAGTTATTGAGGTACTGCTCACCCCTGCTTTCAATCCAAAATCCACCTGAGCCAAAGCTGGAAAAGCAATAAGTACCATAAATGTAACCACCAGTAGTTTTTTCATAATTCAAATTTTAAGTTCCAAGTAATCAATTAAATATAAATTCATGTTATTAATTTATGCATATATAACGGTGTAAATAGAAAAAAAGTTGCAACATGGTCTGTTTTATTCTTTACCTTAGGGTGATCAAAAAATGAATTTAAAAATCTGTAGACATGAAAAAGAACTTTATATTATTACTGCTTCTTACTGTAATTGTTCTTCAACCTTGCTCCGGGCAGGATGATTATATTGAAAAAGGACTGAAAGCCATTTCACAGGATGTACTTAAAGCTCAGATGGGTTTTCTTGCCTCTGACTGGACAGAAGGAAGAGAAACCGGAACCAAAGGGGAATACCTGGCATCTGACTATATTGCCAGCCTGTTGCAATTATATGGTGTTCAACCCGCAGGGGACCATATCAGACGAAGAGGATACTTATCATCTCCTGAAAGAACATACTTCCAGAACTTCACTTTATTAAAAACTGTTCAGGGAGATGAACACCAGATGAAGATCATATCAAGTGACGGCTCTTCTACCAGTACTGTAAACCTGAGATTTAACATAGATTTCTTTTTCAGGTCTTCTAACAGGCAAACAGAACTTGAAGCACCTGTTGCTTTTGTTGGATATGGATTCAGAAATAAAACCCTTAAATATGATGATTTCAGTAACATTAATGTAAAAGGTAAATTTATTCTTAAGATATCAGGAGTACCGGAATTTGCCCGTCAAAAACTCTCGAAGTCCGAATTATCAGCATCATTGAGAGATACAGAAAGAATGCTTAGGGAAATGGGAGCTATCGGGGTTATTGATTTCGATCCTGAAATGACCATTACCGGAGAACCTCATGAAAATGAATTTCTTAACATGTCTCCTGCTGAAGAGCCTCCCCGGTACTGGAATCCCAATATCAGATTTACTCTGCCTGAAAGAACAGCGTACGGAAGTTATCCTATTATAAGTATTTCATCAAAGACAGCTAATGAAATACTCAATGGATCCGGTATAGATTACAAAGCATATAAAAATGAAGCTGATGCCGGTAAACAACCGAAATTCTCAACGCAGACCTCAAAAAAGATATTCTTTAAGACAGATGTAAACTGCATCCCTGTGCAGGTAAGAAATGTTATCGGAATAATTGAAGGGAATGATCCGGAACAGATCATTCTTCTTGGAGCACACTATGATCATCTTGGAATGAGCAATGGTTTTATATGGAACGGAGCTGATGATAATGCATCGGGAACCGTAGGTATTCTTACGCTAGCAAAGGCAATTAAGGAAACTGGTATTAAACCTGAAAAAACTATAATAATAGCTTTATGGACTGCTGAGGAAAAAGGATTGCTTGGTTCACGATATTATGTTAATAACCTGACATATCCAAAAGAATACCTGCTTCTTAATCTCAATTTCGATATGATCTCAAGGTATGTTACAGACGATGAACCCAACAAAGTAACAATGACATATACAGACTCCCATTCTGAATTTAAAGAACTTACTGAAAAGAACCTTAAGAATTATGGGATTAATCTGGATGTTTCATACGAACCTTCCGATAATCCCCCCGGAGGAAGTGACCACAGAACATTTGTTGCAGCTGGAATACCGATAATGAGATTTAAACCCGGACACCGGGAAGAGTACCATACTCATGCAGATGAGATTGAAACTCTCAACTGGGATATTATGGAAAAAATAATCAAAATAAGTTTTACAAATATTTGGGAACTGGCAAATAGTACATGGTGAAATTTTATATTCTTTTATGCTATAACTGTCTGTTTATTTTCCGTTTTTAATATATTGTAACATTCAAAAAAATAAATATCATGAAACTAATTATTACAATTCTACAGGTTTTTATTCTTACTGGTCTTTTCCAGGTTCTTCAGGCCCAGGAGACAGAACAGAATGATAAGTTACATATAGTAATTATCGGGGCTCACCCTGATGATCCTGATAAGGTAGGTGGAACAGCTTATAAATGGACACAACTTGGTCATGATGTAATTATGGTATCACTAACTAACGGTGACGCAGGGCATCAATCATTACCACGGGAAGAACTGGCAAAGGTCAGAAGAGAAGAAGCAAGAAGAGCAGGTGAAGTCATCGGTGTACGTTATATTACACTCGACAACCACGATGGACAATTAATGCCAACTTATGAAAACAGGCTGGAGGTAATAAAGGTAATAAGGGAACATAAAGCAGACCTTGTTATTTTTCACAGACCTTACGATTATCATCCCGATCACAGGTATACAGGAACCCTGGTTCTCGATGCTTCTTATATGGTAACCGTACCAAAAATACTTCCGGAGGTTAGTCACCTCGACAAAAATCCTATGTTCCTTTACATGAGTGACGGCTTCGTTCACCCTGAACCATTTGTTCCGGATATCGTTGTTGCCGTTGATG
>CAZTXH010000316.1:0-3122 GCA_964617415.1 uncultured Rikenellaceae bacterium
AAATACGGGCATATACTCTGTTCTTACTTACTGCTGAAGACATTGCTCTTTTAAGGAAATTCTCTCCTAATTTAATATATGAATGAATCCGCCAGAACCATGAAAGGTATCCGGAGAGGTCAATAAACTCTTTTACAGAATGGCTATATGACCAATTCAGGCTTAATATCAAATTATCATGTTCTGATTCAAGTACATCTAGCCATTTTAATTGAGTCTCAAATTGTTCTTCATAGGCTTGTTCTGCTAATATTAAAAAGTATGATAAGTGTCGTTTTCTGTATTTTGTTTCTTCCTTACTTTCGATAAGCTTTTGATAGCTGTATTGTTGAATCGGTACAAGTAATCTGTAACGTATAGATTCATCTTTTTGGTTTTCTGTAATCACCAGTGATTTATCCACTAATTGGGAAAGTCTAGATAGTATAACCTCTTTTTTAACCTTTTCATCTGAACAAACTTCTTCAACAGCTTCAAGGCTGAAATCGCCTGTAAAAACTGATAATCTTTTGAATAATAGTTGTTCTTCTTCTGAAAGAAGATTATAACTCCAGTCAATCGTTGTTTTGAGTGTTTGTTGCCTATCAGGTGATGTCCTGCCGGAAGAGGATAATATTTTAAACTGGTACTCAAGACGCTCAAGGATGGTTTCCAGCCCAATGTGTCTGATCCTTGTGGTAACCATCTCTATAGCAAGTGGTATACCTGAAACACGCTGACAAATATCAACAACTGCCAATACATTCTGGGTATTAAAAGTAAACCCCGGTTTACTTAAAGCAGCACGGTCAATGAATAATTCAATAGCTTCATACTGCCGAACTTCATCAATATCTTCTTTTGAACCATATTCCGGGAAAGATAGCGTTGGTATTCTCCATATCACTTCTCCTGCTATATTCAAAGACTCACGACTGGTTGCAAGTATCCTTATCCCTCTGACTGACTTTAGGAGTTTATCTGATACTTCAGCACATATCTGTATTAAGTGCTCGCAATTATCCAGAAGAAGCAAGAGTGATTTATTCTTAATATTTTCTATCAATGTCTCAATGACTGGTTTATTCGGTTCTTCCTTAATATTCAATACTTCTGCGATTTCTTTTTCGACCATATACAGATCGGTAACTGCTGACAGGTCTATAAACCATACCCCATCTTCATATTCTTTTACCAGTGTTAGTGCAATTTCCTGAGCCAGTCTTGTTTTCCCGCAGCCTCCTGCTCCTGTTAAAGTAATAAGACGGCTCTTTCGAAACAGATCCTTCACTTCGTTCATCTCTTTCTCCCTACCTATAAATCTGGTAGTGGGAATAAGTAGATTGTGCTTCTTTGGGATAGTAGCTGTATCTCTTTCAACTTGTTCTTCAACAAAGATAATTTCTTCTTCTGTCGCCTGTTTAGCGTGACCAGGCGATTTCATGCTTTGGATTAAATCTTTAATAGCAAGAGCCACTTTATTGATCTGATCACGATAGATAGTCTTATTAAGATTATCTCCAGGATTATCCTCCTTAGACCTCAAAGGCCTGTTTACCCCTTGAGATTTATATATGAACTCTACTCCACGAAGCACTCCTCTATTTATCGACTCACATAAGTTTAGATCTTCACTATCCAGGTCGTGGATACGAACCGGTAATACTCTGCTTGCTATATTACCTCCTTGCAGTTGGACTTTTAATCCGAACTTGTCATTTGTAGCTTTTTCAACAAAGGCCTTAAATTCATACTCCCATGCAAAGGAAAGCGGATCACAATAAGTACGTGATATTATGGGGATAAAGACCAGGCATTTCAACTTTTCCTTAAGAGACTCATCTACATCATGTGTCTCCAGCAACCCATCATGTGGATTGATATCAAAGTAGACACTGATCTCTTCTTTGAATGTAGATTCGAGTTCCTTCTTCAGATTTTCTACAAATTCCGATACCCAGCCGTCGTATTTGTTGTCTTTCTGGCGGTAGCTGATAAAGATATCGTATTCGTATCCGTGGATGAGGCTGGGCATGACGGTTATTGTGATTCAATGTGATAAAGGTAGGAAATTTTAAAAATAAGGCAAATAAATAAACTGGCCGCCTCTACGAGGCTCAAAACCATTTTTATGTTCTGACTTCTGGAAACAGGTTGCCGCTACGCGGCTGAAAGTCCCGTTAGGGACGATCTGTTTCGCAGAAAGCAGTAATGAACAATTTAATTTAGAGCTCCGTGGGAGCGGTCTGTTATTTTAACACAGAGTGCCACAGAGTCTCCACAGAGTTACACAGAGATATAAAATAGTGTCTCTACGTGATTAAATATTTTTAGTTTAAATTTGATATATAAAAAGTCTGAAGAAAAACTATTTATCATGGTTACAAGAAAAATTACCAGGCGCCAGGCAATAACTGCCGCATCGGCAGGAGCCCTGGGAACATTTGTTAACTGGTCTTTGCCCTCATTTGGTATAGAGACAACAGACCAGCAGAAACTTGCAATCAACGGCGGCCCGAAAGTACATCCCGGAAGCTGGCCGGAATGGCCTGTATGGGATCAGACCGCTGATAAAGGGATTATGGAAATGTTACATTCCGGCAGATGGTGGCGTGCAGTAGGCGACCACATAGGCGAGTTTGAAAAGAAATATGCCGAACTGATGGGTATTAAACGTTGTCTTGGAACTGCCAGCGGATCGGCAGCTCTTATGACATCAATGAAAACCCTCGGAGTTGATGCCGGTGATGAAGTGATAGTATCACCTTTTACCTTCATAGCATCGTATAATGTGATCTTTATGATGAAAGCACTGCCGGTGTTTGCCGACACTGATCCGGAAACCTTCCTTATTGATCCTTCAACTATTGAATCGCGTATTACAGAAAGAACAACAGCAATAATACCGGTTCATATTTATGGCCTGCCATGCGATATGGACAGTATCAACGCTATAGCAAAAAAACATAACCTGAAGGTTATTGAAGATGCCTGCCAGGCATGGCTGGCAGAGTACAAGGGTAAAAAGACAGGGACCTTCGGTGATGCAGGGTGTTATAGCTTCCATAATACAAAGAACCTTCCTGCTGGAGAGGCCGGAGCCATAGTCAGTGATAATGACGAGTTTATGGACAGATGCCATT
>CAZTXH010000317.1:0-3105 GCA_964617415.1 uncultured Rikenellaceae bacterium
GTCCGACATAGTCACCTTCAGCTTTTAAAGCAGCCCTTTTAGCAGCATATTTTTTTGCCATACGTGCACGTTTCACTTCGCGGGCCATCATCGATTCTTTAGCCATAATATCAGTTTTTTGATGTTTTATATGGTAATCCAAAATTTCTAAGCAAAGCAAGAGCCTCCTCGTCAGTTTTTGCTGATGTCACAAAAGTGACCTGAAGACCCATGATCTTCACTACTTTGTCAAGATCAATCTCCGGAAATATTATCTGTTCAGTTATTCCCAATGTATAATTACCGCGGCCATCAAGTTTTGGGTTAATGCCTTTAAAATCGCGAATACGCGGAAGTGCAACACAAATCAATCTTTCCAGGAATTCATACATTTTCTCTTTTCTCAAGGTCACCATTATTCCTATTGGCATATTCCTTCTCAACTTGAAGTTCGAAATATCCTTTGATGAATAGGTAAGAACAGCCTTTTGTCCGGCTATATCTGTTAACTCCTTCACTCCTGATTCAAGTAGTCTTTTATCGGCTATAGCCTGGCCAACACCCTGATTTATAATAATTTTCTCAAGCCTGGGCACCTGCATTACAGTATTATAACCGAATTCCTTCATTAATGCAGGAATGATTTCATTATTATATCTTGTTTTCAGCGTTGGTTCATACATTATTTGATCTCCTCTTCTGATTTTTTTGAATATCGCACTAATTTGTTCTTACTATTAAGTTTTCTTCCAATACGGGAGGGTTTTCCTGATGCAGGGTCAATAATCATAAGGTTCGATATCTGGATCGGGGCCTCTTTTTTGATAATACCTCCCTGGGGGGCTTTTGAGTGTGGTTTGGTGTGTCTTGAAACCAGGTTTATACCTTCTACAATAGCCCGGTTCTTAGCCCTGTCAACATCGAGAACTCTGCCCTTCTGGCCTTTTGATTCGCCGGTTATCACCATAACCGTATCACCCTTCTTGATATGTAATTTCTTTTGCATTTGATTATCTTTTTTACAACACTTCAGGTGCGAGTGAAACTATCTTCATATACTTATCACGAAGTTCTCTTGCTACAGGACCAAAAATACGTGTCCCTCTTACTTCGTTCAGATTATTAAGCAGGACTACAGCATTATCATCAAATCTAATATAAGATCCATCGGCACGACGTATTTCCTTTTTAGTCCTCACAACGACAGCTTTACTTACTGTACCCTTTTTTGCTTCACCTGAAGGTAGCGCTGATTTTACACTAACAATAATTGTATCTCCCACAGTAGCATATCTCTTCCTACTGCCTCCGAGCACTCTGATGCATAATACCTCTTTTGCCCCCGAGTTATCAGCAACTGTTAATCTGCTTTCCTGCTGTATCATAATTACTTAGCTCTTTCGATTACTTCAACTAATCTCCAGGACTTATTCTTACTCAGAGGCCTGGTCTCTGATATTCTTACAGTGTCTCCGATTTTACATGTATTCTCCTCATCGTGCACCATAAATTTTTTCGTCATGTTAATATACTTGCCATATATATGGTGTTTTACCTTTCTCTTAACAGCGACGACGATTGATTTATCCATGCTGTCACTCACAACAATCCCTGTACGTTCTTTTCTTATTTTCCTTTCCATTACAATATTTTGCCTATTTAGATTTTTGTTCTGATTCTCTTTTCCGTAATTCTGTAAGTAAGCGTGCAATAGTTACTTTTGTCTGCTTGATTTTTTGCGGGTTGTCAAGAGGACTGATAGCGTTGTTTAGTTTCATCCGGACGAGCATAGTTTGTTCTGTATCGATACGTTCGATAATGTCAGCAGTGCTTAATTCCCTTATTTCCGAAGTTTTCATCTCTAGTATATTTACTACTCTGTATAATCGCGTCTTACAATAAACTTTGTTGTTATGGGCAGTTTCTGTGCTCCAAGACGAAGGGCTTCCTTAGCAACATTATATGGAACACCTTCAGCTTCCATTAATATCCTGCCCGGGGTTACTGGTACAACAAATCCTTCAGGGGCACCTTTACCTTTACCCATACGTACCTCGGCAGGTTTTTTCGTGATGGGCTTATCAGGGAAAATCCTGATCCAGAGTTGTCCCTCACGTTTCATGTGACGTGTTACTGCCTGACGAGCCGCTTCAATCTGTCTTCCGGTGATCCAGCTTTGTTCCAAAGCCTTAATACCAAATGACCCGTATGCCAGTTGATTGCCTCTCTGGGAATTGCCCTTCATTCTACCCTTTTGAGCTCTTCTGTATTTTGACCTTTTTGGTTGTAACATTTCATTATGTTGTTATATTATCTATTCCTGATTATTTACTTCTTTGCCTTTCTTTTAAGGCCTTTGCCTTTAGAGCTCCTGGCCCCTATATTGGGACTCAGGTCTCTTTTACCATAAACCTCTCCTATGCAAATCCATACTTTTATTCCTATCAGACCAACCTTTGTATGTGCCTCTCCCAACGCATAATCGATATCGGCACGGAAAGTATGAAGTGGGATCCTGCCTTCTTTGTATGTCTCTGTCCTGGCCATTTCAGCACCACCCAGACGGCCTGAAACCACTACTTTTATACCTTCGGCACCCATACGCATCGTGGAAGCTATTGCCATCTTTATTGCCCTGCGATATGATATTTTACCTTCAATCTGCCTGGCTATGTTATTGGCGACAATATTTGCATCAAGTTCGGGACGTTTTACTTCGAAGATATTGATCTGAACCTCTTTCTTAGTAATTTTTTTCAGCTCTTCTTTCAGCTTATCAACCTCCTGTCCGCCTTTTCCGATTATGATTCCCGGACGAGCGGTATTTATTGTAACGGTAATGAGTTTAAGAGTTCTCTCAATTACTATTTTGGAGATACTTGCCTTTGAAAGTCTGGCATTCAGGTAATCCCTGATCCTGGTATCTTCAACCAGTTTGCCGGAAAAGTCTTTCCCTCCATACCAGTTTGAATCCCAGCCTTTGATTATACCTAATCTGTTACCAATTGGATTTGCTTTTTGTCCCATACTTTATTCTGTTCTATTATCAATTTCTTTATTCATAGTGTCAAGCACTAATGTTACATGGTTTGATCGTTTTCTTATTCTGTATGCTCTACCCTGAGG
>CAZTXH010000318.1:0-3101 GCA_964617415.1 uncultured Rikenellaceae bacterium
CCCCTTCAGAGCCTGTCCCGATAGCTTGAACATAGTGAAAGCGTATCGGGAGGGGTTGGGGGGTATTTAGTTCAATTTCATATCCTTGATTATTCCTTCAATTCTTTGATCAAGTAATTTCTCAGTATTTTCAAATTGATCTGCTGACTCAAGTTTTGTATTCACACTGAAATAAAACTTGATCTTCGGCTCTGTACCTGATGGCCTTACAGATATCTTTGATCCGTCTTCAAGGAAGAATTGGAGTACATCTGATTTCAGCAGATCAATCTCTGTCTTTTCTCCTGATATGCAATCAGTTGACAGCAATGTTTCATAATCGTTAATTCTAACGACTTTGCTGTTATTAATTATTATTTGGGGATTATTTCTGTAAGAAACCATCATTGATTTAATCTCGTCGGCACCCTCTTTACCTTTACGTACGATATTTATCAGTTTCTCCTTAAATATGCCATACTCAAGATAAATGTCGATAAGCATCTCATAAAGTGATTTTCCCCTGCTCTTTGCCCAGGCTGCTGCTTCTGCTATCAATGCACATGATGCAACAGCATCTTTATCCCTTACATAATCACCGGGCAGGAATCCATAGCTCTCCTCTCCGCCACCTATAAATTTCCCTTTTCCTTCCAGGTTTCTTATCAACTCGGCAAAGAATTTGAATCCTGTAAGGACATTATAACATGTAACATTATATTTTTCAGCTATCCTGTCCATCAGGTCAGTAGTGACTATTGTCTTTATGATATACTCATTGCCTTTATATTTTTTCTTCTCTTTGAACTGTGACAGAATGTAGTATATAAGCAGGACTCCAGTCTGATTTCCATTAAGGAGGATAAAATCACCTGCCTTGTTCTTACATGCTACTCCCAGCCTGTCGGCATCAGGATCTGTTGCCATTACAAGTTCTGCTCCCGTACTGATTGCTTTTTCAATGGCAAGTTTCAGTGCATTGGGTTCTTCAGGATTGGGCGATTTGACAGTCGGGAAATTACTATCAGGTTCTTCCTGATCGGGAACACTGATTATATTTTTAAATCCGAATAACCTGAGTGCCGGAGGAACAAGTTTAACACCCGATCCGTGAATAGGAGTAAAGACTATTCCAATATCGCTGTTACTGTTAATAACTTCAGGATTGATTCTCATTTTTAAAACTTCCCTGAAGAATGCATCATCGGTTTCTTTACCGATGATATTTATATTTTCTTTTTTACCGTCGAATTTTATCTCACTGACAGATTTTATGTCGCGTACCTCATCCATAATACCCTTATCATGAGGTGCAACAACCTGTCCGCCGTCATCCCAGTATGCTTTGTAACCATTATATTCAGGTGGATTATGAGATGCTGTTATTACCACTCCGCTTTTACATTTGTGATGGCGTATTGCAAATGATAATTCAGGTGTCGGTCTCAGTGAATCGAAAAGGAACACTTCAAATCCATTTGCTGAAAAAATATCTGCTGCGGTTTCCGCAAAAAGCCTGCTGTTGTTACGGCAATCATGAGCAATAGCCACCCTTATACCTTCATTACCACACTGTTTGATTATGTAGTTTGAAAGTCCCTGGGTTGCCATTCCCAGGGTATAAATATTCATCCTGTTTGTTCCCGCTCCCATGATGCCTCTCAGTCCCCCGGTACCAAATTCCAGGTCCTGATAAAAAGCATCAACTAGATTTTTTTCATCTTTTTCAAGCATCTCCCGAACCTCATTACGGGTCTCTTCATTGAATTCATGGCCCAGCCATGATTCGGCTCTCTTCCTGATGTCGTCTATTGATAACATATTGATAGAGATTTTATTCGTATATATTTAATTTTCCCTTCGTGTTCCTTCGTGATGCATTTTGTGTTACTTTGTGGTTAAATATTTACCACGAAGGAGCACTAAAGTTTATACAAAGGAACACAAAGAATAAATACGTTAAATAATTTGTTCAACACCTTTCTTTAAACTATCTATCCAGTGTGGTATTTCAAGGTTATAATTTTCTTTTATCCTGCTTTTATCAAGTACTGAGTAAGATGGTCTTTTTGCCTTTGCCGGAAAATCTTTTGACAATATTGGTATTATTTTACATTTAATTCCAGCCATCTTCACTGTTTCCCGGGCCAGATCATACCAGCTGCATACACCCTCATTTGAGTAATGATAGATACCGGCAATAAAAGCAACTCTGTTTCTTATTACGCCAGCGATTATGTTCAATATGGCTTCTGCCAGGTCGGCTGCATATGTCGGACTTCCAGTTTGATCAAAAACAACTTTCAGGGTATCATGTTCTTTTGCTTTTGAAAGTATTGTTTTTACAAAGTTTGAACCGTATGATGAATATAACCATGATGTTCTTATGATCATTGATCCATGGTGTAAGAGTGCACTTTTTTCTCCCTCGAGTTTTGATTGTCCGTATGCTGTAAGGGGATTGGTTGCTGCATTTTCATTGTAAGGAGTATTTGCCTCTCCATCAAATACATAGTCAGATGAGACATGGACAAACCTGCAATTGGATTCTTTTATTGCTTCAACAATGTTTCTGACTGCAGTTCCATTTACCAGTAAAGCTTTATCATATTCATCTTCAGCTTTGTCAACGAAATTATATGCGGCACAATTGATCACCCAGTTGGGTCTGATTTCATGAATGAAGTCAGCAATCTTATCAGGGGAGGAGATATCAAGATCTGAAATATCGGTAAATATAAAGTCGTATCCATAGTAGCTTTTTGATAAATCCTTTAACTCGCTACCAAGCTGACCATTTGCTCCCGTGATGAGAATAACTGCCATAGTCTTAAGGTTAGTATTAAAAATTCATATCAGCTTTTGCCAGGGGAGGATTTTTGCGGTCTTTTTCACTAATTACAGGAGTGGTATCACCCAACTTCCAGTCAATGTTAAGAACAGGATCTGTAATAGCTATTCCTCTTTCAGCCTGTTTATTAAAAAGATTGTCGACCTTGTACTGTACAATAGCTGCATCGCTCAAAACGGAAAAACCATGTGCAAAGCCTCTTGGAATAAGAAGTTGTATTTTACTTTCGGAGTCGAGTTCAATACCGTACCATTTTCCATATGTCCCGGAT
>CAZTXH010000319.1:0-3090 GCA_964617415.1 uncultured Rikenellaceae bacterium
ATGTGTTACGTTTTTCTATTTCCATAACTGTGGCTAATACTACTGATTGGTCAGCAGGAGTACTCTCAATCATTTCATACAGGTAATGAGCAAGAGTGTTGAAAGGAAGCTCTATGTTTTTGTTTTTAAGAAGCAGATCAATATATCTTATAGCTCTGTCTATCAACTTATTATTACTTGCTCTGACATATGTCATTACATTACCTTCGTATCTGCGAAGCCTGCCCATCACAAGTGTTGAAAGGGTATTAAGTATCATTTTAAGAATCAGATGTGAGAAGAGTGGTACTGTAAAAGGTGCCGGCAAATAATGTCTGTGGTTCCCCAGGATGAAATTGATCCCCTCCTGATCACCTTGTATCTTGAATCGGTGTTGCCGTATAGATTTATATAACAGTTTTCTTCTGTTAATAACTTTCGCGCTGAAATCAAAACCAATAAGTTGTTCCCTGGAAGCTATTCCATCAATTTCAGGCCACTCGATAGTCCTTGCCGTCCTGCCTAACAAATTTTCCCAGGCCCTTTCACTATCTAAGGTATCAGGCATTAAAAGATAACAAAGGGACAAATCCGGATCGGTTTCATTAGCATTTTCAAAAGGAAACAGGCTGAAAGTTGGTGAACGTTCCGTAGTATCAGTAATTACAGTTATCCCTAACTGCCCATCTGTTTCATACAATAAATAATCTCCATCTTTATAACATTGCGATTCCTGAACAATAAATCTTTCAATAAACTGGATATCAAGCGAATCCCAATATTCATAAAAGTGATCTATTGCCTCTTCTATTGATTTATCATTTTCATTATAATAGAAAAGCGCAATTCCTGCTGCAGCCAGAAGAATAGTAGATGCCTGCATCCTTGTACTTCCGGTAACTGCCATTGGTCCGACAGTAAGATTTATTTTCTCAATACGCGGATTTTCAATAACCAATCTGGATCTTTCTGCAACTTCGCATAATAAATCATCAGGATTGCAGTACAAAAAAAATGGTTTATTATTGGAAATCTGCACTGCTTCTTCCACAGCACCTATCACAAAAGGAGTTTCTCCACCCTCAGAAGAACCGATTAACAGATCGCCATCTTTAAACCCGGCTTCACGAAGCTGACGTGCCCCATAGTTTGGGAAATCTTCAAAGTTCTCTATAGAACGAATCAAAGCAACATCACCTCCGGCCATAAAACTAAATACCCTGTCTTTAATATTATTCTTGCTATTTACCTGTCGCCACAGGGTTTCAATTGTAAGAGATAATCTCCCGGTGGCCCCGCACCCACAGAAATAAATATTATTTCCAGATTTTATGGTATCATGAATAATATTTTTAAGGTAACATATCTGTTTCTTTTTCTTCGATAAAACCTCAATCGTCTGTCTGTCCAGCTCCTTTAAAATTGAGATTGCCTCCGGCAGATTATCAGCAGCCAACGATGACAAATTATTTGTGGCAGGATGAGGTTGTTCTGTTACAAGTCTGCCAAGCTTAAACTGGTCAGCAATGGATAGGAATTTATCAGCTCTTTTTACTGCATTATCTGTCATAGATTAACATTTTTTCTGCATGTAAGTTAAACAATTTCAAACATTTACTACAATTTAACAATTGGCAGTTAAGTCTTTCCACTATATGGGGAAAGCAAAATTTAGACCAAATTCATTTGATCCTAATTAACCCTATAAAATCATACGATTTTATTAAATTTAAAGATTTTGAATCGGAAGATATTGAGTTAAAAATGTTATATTTTTATGTAAAATTTTCCACATAATAATTATGGTTTTTAAAACTCCATCCGCTTACGGCTGGGTTGTTGAATGAAATTGTATAATCCTGCAAGTGCGCCAATATCGCACTTTTTCATAAAGTTTGCGCAACTGCACAAAAGATGAGGGGATTTTTCGGGACGTTGGTGAAAGATTGAAAATTGAGGATGATAGGATAAAGATGAATAGAGGAAAACCCTGAATCGTGAATAAAAATATTTTTAATTTAAAACTATACACTTATCATCCTCTGTAAACATCAATTTGTGATGTTAGAATTCATAATGGGAAGCCAGTGCTTTTCATCCTCCTGGAAACGGTTATTTTTTGGTCGCCTTTTCCTTCTCTTTTTTTCAACCATACAATAAATCCCGCCTTCTTCATGACCCGGCTTAAAACAACCGTTGAATGAAATACACATGGCGGTTTGCGATCGCCCTGAAGCCATCGATGACCAGGTCAAGTTCCCGGATAAATGGCATGGACATGGAAATGGGAAAGAGAACATAGGATGTCCCGAAAGTTCCCCATTAGTGCGTTTCGGCGTGATTACCTGAGGCAGGAGCCGTATGAGGTAGCCCCTTACGTACGGATCTGTGCGGGGGGTGCTGGGCGACTAGCATTCCTGCCGCGACCAATTACAGTAAATAAATTACGTGCAAGATTCATAATCTTTAAGAACACAACTCTAATTTGCTGGTTACGCAGGCGCCTTCCCTGAGCCATTAATTTCATCAGGTTTTCGTAATCAGTCACATTCGTTTTCTCTTTCATAACGCACCTCCATTAAAGATCTGTATAGATCGAGGATCTCAATGATTTTTCCTGGTTACTGCCTGACTCATTATCACAACATTATCTAATACATGTATATGCATATTTATGGGCAAAAAAACTTACTTATTTGCTACAGCACTCAATGATTGCAGAAAAACTTCAAAACCTAGTTTTCCTAGTTCAGTCTCAACCCTACTCTGTGCTTTTGTCCAGAGCGGCTTAGCCTGCTCAAATATTTTTTCCCCTAAATCAGATATGTATACAATCCTCACTCTCTGATCATTATCGCTTTCCTGTACATCGAGATAGCCTAATTTGTTTAATACCTGAAGGTTTCGTGTTACAGTCGTTTGGTCCATCACCAGGATATTAGCCAACTCTGAGACAGTTACACCTGGATTGCGGCTTATATTTGCAAGCATGCTATACTGTGTGATACGTAGGCCTGAAGGTTTTAAATGCTCGTCATATTGTTTTGTAATTACTCGTGCCGCCTTCCGAAGTGAAGCACAGAGACATTGTTGTTTTGTTATGTCATCCAT
>CAZTXH010000320.1:0-3083 GCA_964617415.1 uncultured Rikenellaceae bacterium
CTTCCTGTTTCATTGAACGAGATCTTGAATATCAGCGGGAACATTTCACTGAATGCTTCTTTCCCCCTGTAATTTCCTGAGAAGAATTTATTGGCATCCACGAAGGTATAATAACTCTTATCATCATCGGATTTCATTACTTTCCCAAATCTTGCAGAATCAGTATTAATCTTCAGGTTTTTAATTCCATAAGGGAAATTAACCATGAAATTGTCGAGATAGTCTTTGATTGAAACAAGATTTATTTCGGGATCAGGCATTAAATCATTATAGAGTTTTGTTTCATCACTTTGAAACAGGTTTATAAAACTTGTTTTATAGAATTCTTTATCCTCGGGAAGTTCCTGGGGATCTCCAAGTAATGAAAGGAAATTAGTATAATCCTGCAATACGATTTTAATCTCGCTATATATTTTATTAAGGTCATCAACGTTCAGGTTTTCGCTATCGACTTCTTTAAGTGCCTGCGAATAATCAACAACAACGGTTGACGAGGCGCTTCTTATACCTACTATCTTAAAGTTTGTGAGATCCCTATTCTCAAGAACGAAAGCAACTCTGAAGGTTAGCTCTTCTCGGTTGTTATTCATTGTTTCATTAAGATAATTTCCATTAATTGATTTTGTTACCAGTAAATCAATAGAATATATCTTTTCTTCATGTTGCATTATTTCTCCTACATACGCATTATCGAAATCAAGACTAATTGAAATTCCATCAGGATACCATAAAATAATATTTGATATATAGGTTTCAGCTTCATAAAATTCACTAAGCATATGGGAAGGATCGAGATCATTAAAAAGTAAAACCTGCCTGTTTACAAAAAGCTCCAGGAAACTTTCTGAACTGCTTTTTGCTTTTTCAATATCAGTAACAGCCGAGGTGCCTATCTGGTTGATAATATCCTGATAATTCTGAATTACTTTTATCGCATTTGTATAAATAACAGATTTTTCTTTGGCAGAAAAGTCAACCGCCTTTAATACTGGCAGTTGAACAATTAACAGGATTGAGAATAATAGTATAGTTTTCTTCATATTATTCTATAATTATTTGTTGGGTCTTAAAATAATTATCCAGTTTAAGGTGAAGGAAATATAATCCCTTTATTTGTCCTGAAAGATCAATCTGATCAGAGAAAGATGAAGTTGGTTTTTTTAATTTTGTTTTAAGAACTTCTTTCCCTGCCTGAGATATTATGCTAAGGTTGAGATCTCCGGGTATGTCATTATCTATTTCAAGATTAAAAATGCCTTTAGAAGGATTTGGATAAATTTTAAAACCTGCAAGATTACCGGGATCGGGAGCACTTTTTAGTTCAGACAGATAATCATCAGTGGGAATTACAATATCATCACTTCTGCTAAAACATCCATCAGAATTTTGTATCCTGAGAAAATATGTCCCTGTATCCTGGTTTACCACATAATAGTTCTCATTTGCTCCCACAATAAGGTTGTCGTTAAAATACCATTTAAACTGGGCAGCGGAAGTTACATTACATCCTATATACCATATATTTGGTCCCCTGGCAAACAGAATAGGTTTATCAGGTGCTCCCTGTGAGGTTATTTCAAATATTGAAGATGTTGCAGAACACTCGTTTTGTTCAGCTGTTACCGTAAAATTTCCAGGTTCAAGATATCCTTCGAGAACAGAAGATGTTGAATTCTGTACAGGTACACCATTTCTTGACCAGATGTAATTATTTCCGGCAGCAGCCTGGTCTACTTTAAGTGTAACGGGGCTTTCACCAAGGCACGCTCCAGAAGTGTAATTATCAGAAATAATTGTTGGCGTTGCCGGTATAGGATTAATAGTAATAGTTTTTGTATCTGAGTTAGTAATGCAATTTGCCAGAGTATTGGTAATTTCTACAGAATAAATTGCAGAATAAATGAATACTTTAAAATCACTTTCTGTTGCACCCGTGAAATTGTTATCATCCATTTTCCACTGGTATGTATACAGGGGGTCATCTTCTGCTGAAAGAGTTACAGTATCTCCTTCACATATTGTTAATTTATTATCTGCAGACAATGATGAAGAAGGGTATCCTGCCACAATTACATTTTTGGTAATTGTATCAGTACAACCATTATCAGCTGAAGCCGTCAGTTTAGTCAGATATGTACCTTCATGAGTAAATGTATGTGTTTCCGGATCTTCCAGGGTGGATGTCTGATCATCTCCGAATTCCCAAAGCCATTCAGATATAGTAAGGCCGTTTGCATCAGTGTTATTCGTTAATACAGTAGGTGCCCCAATGCATACATTAGGTGCAGTAAAAGAAACAGAAGGACGAGCCTTAACAATTACATCCTGAAAAAGCGAATCTTTGTCACCGGTAGTACTTGTAACAAGAAGTTTAACATTAAAAGTGTCGGCTGTGGAGAAGGTATGTTCCGGGTTCTGTAAATTTGATGTTGCTCCATCCTTGAAATCCCATTCCCAGGAGGCTATACCGTCTGTTACCACTGACTGATCCGTGAAATGTGTTATCAGACCGTAGCATATGGTGTCTGTTTTAAAAAATGCCTGTGTCTTTTTGATTATGGCAGAATCTATTTCCGACCACTCACTTCCCGAATAACTCTGGTCAACTGCCTGTACCTGCCAGTAATATGTACCCGACTCAGGATCTTTTATCATAAAATTCCTGTTCAGTTGAGTGTTTCCCAGTGCATTGATACTCCTGAAACCACCAGATGTGGAATGTGGTGTTACTTTCCAGTTTTCCTCATCCTTAAGCTTTGCCCTTACATTATAACTCATATTAACATAGAATGTCTCGTCTGTATTAATTCCATCCCATGATAGTTCAAGTAATCCGGGCGAGACTATACTCTTTAATCCGGTGGGAGCCTCCGGACGCATATTAGGTTTTAAATTTCCTGCCATCATATAAAGGTTATTCCTGTATACCTTGCAATCGTATGTTCCGTTATTTCCTGTGAATAATATATCAAGGTCGCCATCACAGTCATAATCGGCTGATGAAGTGCTGGAATAATATGAACCGGGTATATTTAAGGCAGTAAGGTCATCAAATCCGTCATTGCCATTATTCAGATATATTT
>CAZTXH010000321.1:0-1135 GCA_964617415.1 uncultured Rikenellaceae bacterium
ATATTACAGTGTCAAGGCAAAACATCCTGATGCAATATTATTATTCAGGGTGGGCGATTTCTATGAAACATTCGGCGAGGATGCCATACGGGCATCAGAAATTTTGGGGATAACACTAACACGGAGAGCAAATGGAGCAGCTTCTTTTGTAGAACTTGCAGGATTTCCACACCATGCACTCGACACTTATCTGCCTAAACTGGTAAGGGCAGGGCAAAGGGTTGCTATATGTGAACAACTGGAGGACCCGAAGCTTGCAAAGAAGATTGTTAAAAGAGGCATCACAGAACTTGTGACTCCAGGTGTCTCTCTTAATGACAATGTACTTAATCATAAAGAGAATAATTTCCTTGCAGCAATACATATTGAAAGAAAAGTTGCAGGAGCTGCATTTCTTGATATATCAACCGGTGAATTTCTTGTTGCAGAGGGTACTTTTGAGTATATAGATCAGATGCTTAGTAATCTGCAACCCAAAGAGGTACTATACGAAAATAAGAAAAGAGATCTTCTTATTGAAAACTTTGGAACTAAATATTATACTTTCAAACTGGATGATTGGATATTCACAACGGAAGCTGCCAATGACCGGCTTCTGAAACAGTTTGAAACAAGCTCCCTCAAGGGATTCGGTGTCGAAAACTACTCATATGGTATAATAGCTGCAGGTGCCATACTTCATTATCTCGATCTCACACAACATGAGCAGTTAGGACATATTACCAGCCTGGCACGGATTGAAGAAGACAGGTATATGTGGCTTGATAAGTTCACAGTGAGAAACCTTGAATTATTCCATTCACCATACGAAGGAGCCAAGACACTAATAGAGGTTATGGACCGTTCAATCTCACCCATGGGGGGAAGACTTCTTAAAAGATGGATATCTCTTCCGTTGAAAGATATTCAACCTGTAAATGAACGGCTCGACATAGTCCAACACTTGGTCGAAAACAGAGATCTCATGGAAGAGATCTCAGGATTAATCAAACAGATTGGTGATCTTGAAAGACTTGTTTCAAAGGTGGCTGTGAACAGGATCAATCCAAGGGAGCTTGTTCATCTCAGGAAAGCTTTAAGAGCCATTGATCCACTCAAGTCACTTTGCAATAAAACAAATTGTGCACCACTTATA
>CAZTXH010000321.1:1145-1422 GCA_964617415.1 uncultured Rikenellaceae bacterium
AAAACTGGCAGAACAGCTTAATACATGCAAGTCGCTGGCAGATAGGATAGAACATGACCTTAATGACGATCCACCTGTACAGATAAACAAAGGAAACATAATTGCAAAGGGAGTATCTGCTGAACTTGATGACCTGCGGTCAATTCTGTACAGTGGTAAGGATTATCTTGCCGACCTGCAGAACAGGGAAAGCCAACGAACCGGAATTACATCTTTGAAAGTAGGTTACAATAATGTATTCGGATATTACATTGAAGTACGGAATACACATAAGGAT
>CAZTXH010000321.1:1432-2092 GCA_964617415.1 uncultured Rikenellaceae bacterium
CTGAATGGATAAGGAAACAAACACTGGTAAGTGCTGAACGATATATCACTGAAGAACTAAAGGAATATGAAAACAAGATACTTGGTGCAGAAGAGAAAATTCTTGAACTGGAGACAAAACTGTTTAATGATCTTGTTTTTGCAGTTACTGAATATATTTCTCCTATACAGTTGAACTCGTCGCTTATAGCCAAACTTGATTGTCTTCAGTCATTTGCCCTTCTTGCAATCGAGAATAATTACACAAGGCCGGTTCTTAATGATTCACTGAAGATAGAAATTGATGATGGTCGACATCCTGTAATCGAAAAACAACTGCCTCCCGGAGAATCCTATGTACCCAACGATGTGGTTTTAGACACCGAAGACCAGCAGATAATAATACTTACCGGGCCTAACATGTCGGGAAAATCAGCATTATTGAGGCAAACTGCCCTTATCATATTGATGGCCCAGACAGGTTGTTTTGTCCCGGCAAAATGTGCAAAGATCGGCATTGTGGATAAAATATTTACAAGGGTAGGCGCATCTGATAATATAAGTCTTGGAGAATCAACCTTCATGGTCGAGATGAACGAAGCAGCAAGTATTCTTAACAACCTTTCAGAGAGAAGTCTGATACTGCTGGATGAAATAGGTCGTGGAACAAGCACCTATGATG
>CAZTXH010000321.1:2102-3082 GCA_964617415.1 uncultured Rikenellaceae bacterium
GGCTATGGTTGAATACTTGCACGAAAGCAGGATGCGAGCTAAGACTCTGTTTGCAACTCATTATCACGAGCTTAACGAGATGGAGAATTCATTCTCAAGGGTCAGGAATTATAATGTTTCCATCAAAGAGATGAATAACAAAGTGATTTTTTTGCGTAAACTAAAAAGAGGAGGGAGTGAACATAGCTTTGGCATCCATGTAGCGAAAATGGCAGGTATGCCTAGAAGTGTTGTGAACAGGGCAAATGATATACTTAAGGAATTGGAGCAGAGTATTGAGAAACAGGAACTGGCAAAACCAATTGCTGACCTGGCTGATCACAGGGAGGGTTTACAGCTTAGTATATTCCAGCTTGATGATCCTGTGCTTAAACAGATACGTGATGAATTGATCGAGATAGATATTGATAACCTGACACCTGTTGAGGCTCTGAATAAGCTCTATAATATTAAAAAGCTATTGAAATAGTCAGATTTCTGGGGAAAAAGTGGTATATTCGTGCGTCTTCATGAAAAATGGATAAATGCCACAGTCAAACACAAAAGATAAATTGAAGATAGCTGTACTGGGTGCAGGTCATGGCGGACTTGCTATGGCTGGACATCTTGCGCTGATGGGGCATAAGGTCAACCTTTTTAACAGAGGTGAAGAGAGATTATGGGGTGTCAAGTCGTCCGGTACTATCGAGATAACAGGTGAGATAGAAGGTTTCGGCAAGATAAATCTGGCTACAACTTCTATGAAAGAAGCAATAGAAGAAGGTGAATTAATAATGGTTGTGGTACCGGCCAGTGCTCACAGGTGGATGGCGGAACAGATGGCTCCGCACCTGGTAGATGACCAGATAATTATACTTCATCCCGGCAGGACATATGGCGCAATTGAATTTAAACAGATTCTTATAAGAATGAAGATCAGTGCCAATGTCATTATTTCTGAAGCTCAGACTTTTATCTATGCCTCACGTGCCACAGGTCCA
>CAZTXH010000322.1:0-3062 GCA_964617415.1 uncultured Rikenellaceae bacterium
ATCAATGAGAAATACTGTACAGGAGATGCCTCTGATAATGATAAGTTCCTGAAATGGGCTGAAACGGTTCCGGAAACAGTGGGTAATCCTCTGTTCCACTGGACACACCTGGAGCTTGCAAGATACTTTGGGATCTTTGAAATACTTACACCATCTACTGCAAAAAATATCTATGATAAAACAAATGAACTGCTTCAAAGTAATCAATACAGTATCAGGGGATTGTTAAGAATGATGAATGTAGAAATTGTATGTACTACTGATGATCCTGCTGATAGCCTTGAATATCACAAAAGACTAAAAGACTCATTTGAGATAACCGTATTGCCTGCTTTCCGACCTGATAACCTGATCAAAATTGAAGACCCTCTTAAATTCAGGAGCTATATTAAAAAACTTGGAGAAGTTTGCGATAAAGAAATCACAAGCTTCGATGAGCTTGTTGAAATGGTTGATAAGAGGCACAAGTTCTTTAATGACATGGGGTCAAGGTTATCGGATCATGGCCTTGACCGTTTTTATTATACTCCTTACACCGCTTCAGAGGCTGACAAAATATTTAAAAAATTGTTATACGGGAATTTACTTTCATTCAAAGAAGCTGAAAAATACAGGACAGCTATATTGACCGAGTTATGCCGGATGAATCACAGTAGGGGCTGGACACAACAATTTCATGCAGGTGCAATCAGGAATAACAGCCAACGTATGTTCAGGTCTATGGGTCCCGATACAGGCTGGGATTCTATCGGTGCTCCTCAGGATGCTCTTAATATGTCACGATTTCTTAACAGCCTTGATGAAACAGATCAGCTTACAAAGAGCATACTATATAATCTAAATCCTTCTGATAATGAAGTGTTTATTACTATGGCCGGTAACTTCAACGATGGCTCAACACCTGCAAAAGTACAGTATGGTGCTGCATGGTGGTTCCTCGATCAGATGAAGGGGATGAAAAAACATTTGAGTGATCTCTCGTCGCTGGGACTCCTGAGAAGATTTGTTGGAATGGTCACTGATTCCAGGAGCTTTCTCTCCTACCCACGCCATGAATATTTCAGGCGTCTGGTGTGCAATTTTATTGGCGAAGAAGTTGAAAAAGGACTCATACCTGATGATGATGAACTGCTCAAACCTTTAATAGAAGCCGTATCGTATAAAAATGCAAAAGAGTATTTTGGATTTAAATCCTCTGGCTCCCCCTAAGAAAACCATCTTCCTTAAAGGGTTGTTAATATATTAAAGATGATATAATTACTAGTTCTGGAAATGAATATGAATGAACTGAATCTTAAAAATAAAATAGCTGTTATAACCGGAGGTACCGGAGTGATCTGCTCAGAGATGGCACGATCACTGGCAGCACACGGAGTAAAAACAGTCTTAATAAGCCGCAATAAAGACAAAGCTGTTTCTACAGCTACAGAAATTGAAAATAAATATGACGTTCCTTCCATTGGCATCTCAGCTGATGTCCTCAACAGGAGTGCCATTGAAGAAGCAAAGAGAGTTGTGAACAATAAATTTGGTGCTATAGATATTCTTATTAATGGAGCAGGCGGTAACTCACCCGATGCCACTACTAATGTTGAAAAAATAGCGGGAGATGAAAATCCTGAAGATACATTCTTCGGTCTTAAACTTGAAGGTTTTGATAAAGTGTTCGACCTGAATTTCAAGGGAACCCTTATCCCATCATTAGTGTTTGGTGAAGATATGGTTAAGAAAAAAACAGGTGTGATAATAAATATCTCTTCAATGAATTCATACCGGCCACTTACAAAAATTGCTGCTTACTCTGCAGCAAAAGCAGCTGTCAATAATTTCACACAGTGGCTTGCAGTACATTTTTCAAAATCAGGTGTGAGAGTAAATGCAATAGCTCCCGGCTTTCTTCTTACAAAACAGAACAAGTTCCTGCTGGTTGATGAAGAAACGGGAGAATCAACACCAAGGGGAAAGAAAATCATAAATAATACACCTATGGAAAGATACGGAACACCTGAAGAAATAACAGGCACATTACTATATCTCGCTTCAGATATGTCGAAATTTGTTACCGGTGTGGTAATACCTGTTGATGGAGGTTTCAATGCTTATAGTGGAGTGTAGGGATTGATTATTTATTATTGATGATTTTAATTGGCTATTATATTAAATATATTGATTAACTATGATATACTATCAGTCAGGTTCACCCGATACAGTGATAAGTGGCGCTGCTCTTGAATATGGGCTCTATTCTGCACTTGTTAAACTTGGAAGAAAGAAAAAGGTTCTTGTAGTCCCACCCGACTTTACACGCTTTCATTCCAGGGCCGGAGATATTACTGTTCTCCTTTACAATTATTATAAAAAGAACCTGAAGGATATCCTTCCGGCTTTAGGCACACACGCTCCAATGACAGATAAACAAATAAGCGAGATGTTCAAAGGAATACCAAAAGACCTCTTTCGTGTCCATGACTGGAGAAAGGATGTAGTAACCGTAGGGACAATACCCAAAGAATTTATTTCAGAAATCACTAACGGAGCACTGGATTATTCATGGCCTGCTCAGCTAAACAACCTGGTCTATAACGGGGGCCATGATTTGATACTATCTGTTGGCCAGGTAGTTCCACACGAGGTTGCAGGAATGGCAAATTATAATAAAAACCTGTTTGTCGGAACGGGCGGTGCAGAGAGTATCAACCTTAGTCATTTCGTGGGTGCTGTGTATGGTATTGAAAAGATACTCGGGAAAGCTGACAATCCTGTAAGAGCATTGCTTAACTATGCATCTTCAAATTTTATAACACACTTGCCTGTTATATATGTACATACTGTAATAGGTTATGATGAATCAGGCAGTTTGGTGATCCGCGGTTTATATATCGGTGATGATGAAGAAGTTTTCAGACTGGCAGCTGAATTATCTCTAAAAATAAATTTCACTATACTGGATAAGCCTTTAAATAAGGTTGTGGTTTACCTCGATCCATCAGAATTCAAGAGCACTTGGCTAGGAAATAAAAGCATCTACAGAACCCGTATGGCAATGGCCGACAATAGTGAAC
>CAZTXH010000323.1:0-3059 GCA_964617415.1 uncultured Rikenellaceae bacterium
TCTTGAAATCAGAGTTATTCTTTGTCAGGTCTTTGATATACAGCTCATTACCAGAAGTGGATATTGAGGCATTTACTACAAGAAATCTGTCATCTTCAGTAACGCCACCGCCAACATACCTTCTTTTTTTATCAGCTCCGAAAACCACTTTATCTTCCGACTGGCTGGTACCCAGTTTATGGTAATAAAGTTTATGGTGATCTGTCATTGCAGTGAGCTCACTACCTTTAGGTTTGTCGTAACTTGAGTAAAAAAAACCTTCGTTGCCCTTCCATGAAATTCCGGTGAACTTCACATCAATGAGGGTATCACTTATGATTTCTTTTGAAAGGGCGTCCATCACAATTATTTTTCTCCAGTCGGATCCACCCTCAGAAATTGCATACGCTAATTTACTCCCATCCCTTGAAAATCCCATCTCTCTAAGCGAGGTTGTGCCATCAGCCGAGAATTTGTTAGGATCAAGAAATACCTCAGGGTCCTCACCTTCTTTATGCCGGTATATAACATACTGGTTCTGAAGCCCGTCATTCTTCGAAAAATAGATATACTCCCCTTCCCTGTGAGGCATTCCATACTTTTCGTAATTATAAATATTTGTCAGACGTTCTTTTATCTGTTCCCTGTAAGGTATTTTTTCAAGATAGTCAAAGGTTACAATATTCTGTTCCTTAACCCAGGCAGCTGTCTCTTCCGACATATCATCCTCGAGCCACCTGTAATTGTCAGGAACAGGAGTTCCGAAGATAGTGTCAACAACATTTCCCTTAGCAGTAACAGGATAATCAATTTTATTATTCTTTCCACCTGAACAGGCAGTCAGAAATAAAAGCATCAGTAAAGGATAAACAAGATTTTTCATGTTTATAATTATTTATAAATGAATATTTAGCAGTTATGATTATCAAAGGTAAAAAAAGTTCTTTTTAATACTTTTATAAAATAACAACAGAATTTGACATCATCCCTTTCTTATTTAAAGAAATGATTTCCTTCAGGATTGTATATGATATTGAGACCTGCAGGTATAATCCGGATATTAAAGGTTTTGGCAAAGAATATCTCGCCGTCGACATGATAAGGTACTCTCCCCGGGAACTCAAGATCAATAGAAGCGGTTTTGAAATAATTAACTCTTTTGTCCTTGATATGTTTTCCTTTCGGGACTTTCAGAAGAAGTCTGAACCTGTGAAACAGGTTTAATTTCTTTATTGAACAAACATCGAACAATCCATCATCGGCAATAGCTTCGGGAGTAACGAAGAAGCTACCGGCAAAGCGTCTTCCTATTGAAATTGTATTCATAAAACAATCGGTCTCGTGACGCTTGCCATCACTGATAACTACCATCCTTTTTTCCCTGAAAAGGAGAAGTGTTTTAACAATATGCCATACATATTTGTCACTTCCGCCTTTTCTTACTTTTCCTTCATCGGTATAGTTCTGTGCAGCTACTTCGGCATCAAAACCAATTCCCAGTCCGTTCAGAAAAATTGTACCATTCACAATACCGACATCCTGTGCCACAATATTTTTCCTGAAGAATATTTCCCACTCATGATCAGTAAAGCGATTTGGGAAACCGGGAATCTGGTTATAATCATTACCTGATCCGGCAGGGACAACACCTGCAACACCTTGTCTGTTATTTATCAATGCTCTTGCCACTTCATTGAAAGTTCCGTCACCTCCGACAGCGATTATATATTTTGTACCTTTTTCTGCTGATTCCTTTGCTATCTCGGTAGCATGACCCGGGCGCTCTGTCAAAATAACTTCACCGTCTATATTATACTCCTGTATTTTTTTCTCTATCTCAGTAACCATGGTTATGGCAAAAGAATTACCCGCTATCGGATTAACAATGAATATCCACTTCTCATTTTTCTCTTTTGTCATGTTATATAAAATTAATATAATCCTTTGTGTTACTTTGAGTTGCATTTTATGTACCTTTGTGGTTAACTGTTATTCATCACGAAGCCTGCCTGCCGGCAGGCAGGGAACTCAAAGGGTATCACAAAGGGATTTTTAATGATAAACTGATTCTATTACAGTTTTAACCTTATAAATTATTTCACTGTCATTTTTATTAATAAGTTCTTCCCGTGGGATTGGTTTATGAATTACAATTTCGAGTCTTGTACTAAAATCGATATAGAATCTTGTTTTAGGTTTGAAATTATAAAAACCATTAAGCGTAACCGGTAGTATCCCTATATTTCTCGACCTGAAAAGGTAAATAAATCCCCTGTAAAACGGATTAATATTACCATTGGTGGTTCTTGTTCCTTCAGGAAAGAGGGCTACAGTCCGGTTGTTGGTTCTTTCCATAAGTTGCTTAAGCATATGACGTGTGTTTGTTACAGTTGGTTCCCTGAAAGGCACATAGTCAGTCATTTTCAGAAATTTACCAAAGACCGGGACTTTGAGAAGCCTCTCATGTCCGAACCATGTGACTTCCGGGTAAAATGACATTATGGCAACTATATCGAACATACTTGAGTGGTTAGCAATAAGAATATATTTCTCATCCTTGATAATATTTTCTTTTCCAACTATGTGTATTCTCTTTCCCATCATTAGAAACACCGATTTTGCCCAGAGTCTTAACAGGAGCAACAATGATTTTCTTGCGTTTATCCAGGAGAGAAATATCGCCATGAAGATACCTGTGGCAGTGTATACATACAGTATCCAATAAACAGGGACCGTAAGTAATTTATAGAGGCCTGAGATCATTATTTATTAAAATTGCCGTCAGAAAAATAGATATTTTTTTGAGATTAAGCTATCTATTTGCCTGAGTTACTTACAAAAGCTATACGCCTGCTGTCGGGCGACCATGATGGAACATTGATTGTTCCCTGACCGCCGTACAGGTATGCAATAACTTCAGGTTCTCCTCCGTCAACGGGCATAAGTCTGAGCATCACCCTTTTATATGAAGGATGTCTGTTTTTCCCAATATCGGGTGGGAATGAAAGGAAAGCTATCCATTTGCCATCGGGTGAGATATGAGGAAACCAGTTTCTATATTCATCGAATGTGAGTTGTTC
>CAZTXH010000324.1:0-3055 GCA_964617415.1 uncultured Rikenellaceae bacterium
GAGAAATAATTGCCCTCCTCAAGACAATACAGAACCAGGAGTCAGTTCCGGATCCATCCTCTTCTGAAAGAGAGGCTGAAGGTGCCCCTTCAGAAAATAAAAAAGAGAGCCAGGTTACTTCCTCAGAAAAAAAACCTGAATCCGATACTATTGGTGATTCCTTCAGCCAGACAGAAAGACTAAATGAGCAGATAGGAAGCAAGAGAAGTGAAGATAATGTTAGTAAGATAATTAAGACAAAACCACTGGCAAACCTTGATGATGCAATAGGTGTTAATGACAAATTCCTGTTTATCAGGGAGATTTTTAATGGAAGTCCTGAATCTTATAATCAGGCTCTTGAAAAGCTTAATGAAGTAAAAACCTTTGCTGATGCAAGGGAAATTCTTATGAGTTATGCCGAAGACAATAAAGAGACAAAGATTGTCAAACAGTTTCTTGATATTGTAAAACGTAAATTCCCTTCCGATGAGTAGATTATTCCTTGTCCCTACTCCCATCGGCAATCTTAAGGACATTACATACAGGGCTGTTGAAATCCTTGGCAGTGTTGATCTTATACTGGCAGAGGATACAAGACATGCTTCAAAACTGCTTAAACATTATAAAATCAGATCATCTGTCCGGTCGCATCATATATTTAACGAGCATAAAAGTGTAGAATCAATCTGTGCCAAAATTCTTTCAGGAACAACAACAGCCCTCATTACTGATGCCGGTACCCCGGGAATATCTGATCCTGGTTTTTTACTAATACGAAAATGTCTCGAAAAGGGTATACCTGTTGAGACTCTTCCGGGTCCGACTGCATTGATACCTGCTCTGGTGAATTCGGGACTACCAGGTGAACGTTTCTGCTTCGAAGGATTCCTCCCCCATAAGAAGGGAAGGAAAAAAAGACTGACAGATCTTGCAAATGAGACACGTACAATGATATTTTACGAATCTCCCTACCGTCTGGTGAGTACCCTCGATGATATGGCTGTAAATTTCGGTCCTGACCGGCATGCTTGTGTGTCAAGAGAACTGAGCAAGTTATATGAAGAAAACATGAGAGGTTCATTGTCTTATCTTTCAGAACATTATAAAAAAACAGCTCCAAAAGGTGAGATAGTAATAGTTGTTGAAGGGAAAAAGAATAAGCTGCTATGAAACGATCAATCATTCTGATAATCCTGTTTATTCTGTTTCCTTCTGTTATTTCCGCCCAAATTCTTAAAGGTAAAATAATAAATGAAGCAGGTGAACCTGTTCAATATGCAACAGTATATATTCAGGAGCTGAGACAGGGAACGACAGCCAATATAAAAGGTGATTATGAAATCAAACTTCCTCCCGGTAAATATATGGTGACATATCAAAGCCTTGGTTTTTCGCCGGTATTTTACAATATTACTATTTCAGATAAGATAATTACCAGAAACGTCACTCTTCCCGTACAATATTATCAGATACCGGAGGTAAGAATTACTGCCAGTGGTGAGGATCCGGCCTATAGTATAATGAGAAAGGCTATTGGCATGGCTCCATATTACCAGAGTAATATAAGTTATTATAAGGCAAATCTTTACCTTAAAGGAAACCTCGTTTTTAACAGGATCCCAAGACTCATGAAGAGAGCAATGAGGCTGGAAGCAACAGATGAGGACGGATCAACAGATGTAGCCATGACTATTAAAGAAGGGGATGTCTTTATGCTGGAATCCTATAATGAGATTGAATTCACCGCTCCCGATAAATATATCCAGAAGGTAATCTCATATAACAGTACTTTCCCGGATGAGGGTGACGATATATCTCCGATGGACTTTATCAATGCAAGTTTCTATCAACCCACATTGGTCGATATTGCCATATCACCTCTTTCACCCCAGGCCTTTTCACACTATAATTTCAAATACCTGGGAGCAACACCCCAGGGAAATATTACAATTAACAAGATAAGTGTTAAACCTAAACGTAAAAGTCAACAGCTATTTGAAGGCACAATATATATTATCGAAGATTTATGGTGTCTTTACAGTGTGGATCTCACAAATGAGAACATTGTCGGCAGTATAAATGTCCAGCAGCTCTATATTCCGGTCCAGAATGATATATGGATGCCTGTAAGCCATAAGTTCAAAGTAAACCTTAAAATAATGGGTATCAGGGCAGATGCATCCTATGGCAGTTCGGTTAAATATACTGAAGTAAAACCGAATACCTCACTCAGGAAACCCGAATCTGTTGATGTTAATTATTTCGGCCAACCTGTTAAAGTACAGCCTCAGAAAGATCTGCCCGTTACTAAAAACCAGGAGAAGATTGAAGAGATAATTGAAAAGGATGAGCTGTCAAACCGTGACATGGTAAGATTAGCCCGGCTTATGGAAAAGGAATCCGAAAAAACCCAGCCTGACAGCATAAGAAACAGCCTGGAGATAAAAGATAACAGAATTACTACTGTGGAAAAGGGTGCAAATAAGAAAGACAGTGCCTACTGGGCAGCAATAAGGCCAATACCACTTTCCGATATTGAGATCGAAAGTATAAGGATTCGTGACAGCATAAAGAATGAGTCATCGATCAGGAAAATGAGACAGGATACTATTCCGCGTATCAGTCCAAAAAAAGAAAAGAGGTTCCTCAGAACACTTGAAGACATCAGTTTTGGTGATACATGGTCCGATACTTCAGGATTCAGTTTCAGATTCGGCGGACTTCTTGACCTTGAAAATTTTAGCTTCAACACGGTTGATGGCTTTAGACATGGAATAGATTTCAGTATTTCAAAGAGATGGAATGAAAATGTTGCCCTGTCAATTCATCCTGATATTTATTATGCATTCAGTCGTGAGAAAATAATGTGGAGAGTGAACGGCAATTTATCTTATGACAGAAGCAGGCAGCAACAATTCTTTTTCAGAACAGGAACAATAAGCAGGGATATAGGAACAGGCGGAAGTATAAATACTTTTTTAAATTCCATAACATCGCTTTTCTTTGAAAAGAATTATCTGAAGTTATTCGAAAACAGATACTTTGCCTTTGGCCACAGGGGACGCCTCTCAGT
>CAZTXH010000325.1:0-671 GCA_964617415.1 uncultured Rikenellaceae bacterium
ATGCTATTTTATAAAAATCTCAAAACAAATATTAAGATTATAGGGGCTGTTTTATTCGTCATTTCATTCTTCCTTGCATTATTTTACACAACCGGATTCGATCCTACCGGATTCTTCGGATTGATGTTTACTGCTTTCGGAACACAGAATTCCATTGCTCCTGAAGTGTTTCAATCATTCAATCCTCTCTTCATTGTTGCACTTACATTTCCTGTAATGGCTGCATTCTCATGGATGAACAAGAAAGGTATAGAGCCAACAACACCCAAGAAAATAGGAATAGGAATGGTTATAGCCGCACTTGGTTTTCTTGTAATATTGATAGCCTCTATCGGCACACCATCACCGGCATCACTTGGTGGGCTGCCTGTGGCTGACAGTGATAGAGTATCACCATACTGGCTGATGAACAGCTACCTTATACTTACAGTTGCAGAACTTTTCCTCAGTCCTATGGGACTATCATTCGTATCAAAGGTCGCTCCGTCAAGGTTCCAGGGCCTTATGCAGGGTGGCTGGTTGCTTGCAACTGCTGTAGGAAACAAACTGCTCTTCGTGGGTAGCCTGCTATGGGATAAGGTACATCTAAGTACACTATGGCTTGTATTCATTGTATGCTGCCTGCTGTCAGCTACTTTTATATTCTCTATTCTTAAAAGACTGAATAAAGC
>CAZTXH010000325.1:681-2041 GCA_964617415.1 uncultured Rikenellaceae bacterium
TTATTGTTATATGAAAGTTCTGAAATTCGGCGGTTCATCAGTTGGCAATCCTGAACGTATCAGGAAAGTTAAAAAGATTATTGAATCTCAGCCACTTCCTTGTGTTATTGTAATATCTGCTTTCCAGGGAGTAACTGATGCGCTTTATAAGATTGCAGAATTAGCTTCCTGTGGGAAAAAAGAATATGAAGCAGATCTTTATGCTATATCAGAAAAACATATAAAATACACTGAGGAATTAATTACAGATCATATAAAACGCCATGAAGTAATCAATTCAATAAATAAGATTATCAATGAATTGCAAGAATTACTGAAAGGGATATATTTGTTACGTGAATTAACCAGGCATGCTTCTGACCAGGTAATTACAATTGGAGAAAGGTTATCATCTTTAATAATAAGCAGATTTCTTGATAATAGCACATATGCTGATTCCCGTGAATTTATAAAAACAGTGGTCAGGGGGGGCAATACCGTGGTTGATTTTACCATTACAAATTCTTTAATAAAGAAAAAGATTGGCAAGCCAAAAAACCTTATTGTTGTCCCTGGATTCATAGCCAGCAATTCAAAAGGAGAAACAACATCACTTGGAAGAGGGGGATCCGATTATACGGCAGCCATCATAGCTGCAGCATTAAAGGCAGAATCACTGGAGATATGGACTGATGTAAATGGTTTTATGACTGCTGATCCAAGAAAAGTAGAGAAAGCATATACAATTGAAAGCCTGACATATGCCGAAGCTATGGAACTTTCTCATTTTGGAGCAAAGGTTATCTATACCCCTACTCTTCGTCCGGTTTACAAAGAAAATATACCTGTAGCAGTCAGAAATACTCTTAATCCAAATGCAAAGGGTACTGTTATTAATCAAAAAAGAAGCGATAAGGGCTTAAGTCCAATTAAAGGCATTTCATCTATCGATCATATCGATCTGGTTACTATACAGGGCCCGGCTATGGTAGGAGTTACAGGAACTTCGGCGAGGTTATTCAGTGCTCTTGCAAGGAATGAAATAAATATAATTCTGATTACACAGGCATCTTCGGAGTTTTCAATAACTTTTGCAGTGAATCCTGATGCTTCTTCTACTGCCTGTGATGCAATAACGGAAGAATTCAGGAATGAGATCGAACAGAATAAAGAGCTTAAAATACTTGTTGAAAAAGACCTGTCGATAATTGCTATTGTCGGTGAAAGAATGAAAAACACACCTGGCATTTCAGCAACACTCTTCAGAGCACTTGGCAGAAATGGCATTAATGTAGTTGCAACTGCCCAAGGTTCTTCAGAATTAAACATTTCAGTTGTAATAAAGAATAAAAGCCTGAAAAAGGCTCTTAATGTAATACAT
>CAZTXH010000325.1:2051-3047 GCA_964617415.1 uncultured Rikenellaceae bacterium
ACATGACGGTTTTTTCCTTTCAACATATAAAGAGGTTAATCTTTTTATTGCCGGAACCGGAGTTGTGGGATCCAGCCTGCTGAAACAATTGTTAAAGCAGCGTGATATACTCCTTAAAAATCATAGCCTTAAAGTCAACCTTATTGGATTGACAAATGCCGATAAAATGTACATTCAAAAGGAAGGTATCCCTCTTGAATCCTGCAGGAATAAACTTAAAACCGATGGGGATAAGACAGATATTTCACAATTCATCCAGAAAATGAAAAAGATAAATCTCCGGAATTCTGTTTTTATCGATTGTACTGCAGATGAACATATCGCTGAAAAATATGATGATATCCTTAACAGTTACATTTCTGTTATAACAGCTAATAAAATAGCCTGCTCATCGAAATACACTTACTATGAGCGATTAAAGAAAATATCGGGTGAACGAGGCGTGCGATTCATGTATGAAACAACTGTAGGTGCAGGATTACCAATTATAAAGACTATCAGCGATCTTACTCTTAGTGGCGATAAAATATTCAGGATAGAGGCTGTTCTTTCAGGGACGATGAATTTCATTTTTAATGAAATGAACGAAAATATGCCACTGAGTCTTGCAATAAGAAAAGCCCGGGAAAAAGGATATTCAGAACCTGATCCACGTACCGATCTTAATGGAACTGATGTGGTGAGAAAGATACTCATACTTGCTAGAGAAGCAGGTTATAATATTGAGGAAGAAGATATTACAATAAAGAAATTCCTTCCGGACGAATGCTTTAAAGGTGATTTAAATAACTTCTACCATCAGGTTGAGAAACTCGATCCTGAATTTGAAAGAGAAAGACTTATACTTAAAAAAGCTGGCAAAAAATGGAGGTTTGTTGCAACCCTCGATCAGGGTAAGGCAATAGTTGAATTAAAAAGTGTTAACAGGAATCATCCTTCATTTGATCTTGAGGGCAGCAATAATATAATATTACTTACTACTGAGAGGTACCAGGA
>CAZTXH010000326.1:0-3045 GCA_964617415.1 uncultured Rikenellaceae bacterium
CCGGGGCTTTGGATTATAATGAATTATTTTCATATGCAAAAGGTATTTCCGGAGTAGGCCCTGTTTGGTACTCAACTAATTTATTAAATGAAAAAACTTCATTCATATTTATAGAATATTTTAATGAGGAATGAAAAAAATGAAAAAAGTAGAAACGGAAGAATGGGCTGATCCAGGATTATTAAATGAAATTCGCAAATATGGGAAATTCGATACTAATGCTTGCCTTAATTGTGGTGGGTGTACACTTACCTGTGCATTGGCATCAACCGTCATTTCTTTGTCACCACGAGCATCTCTTCAGTATGTAAGAGCGGGATTAAGAAATAGATTATTAAGAAGTTTAGACCCATGGCTTTGTTATTACTGTGGTGAATGTTCCACATCATGCCCGAGGCAGGCGGAACCAGGGGAGACAATGATGACACTCAGACGTTGGCTTACCGGTGAATATGATTGGACCAAACTCTCCTGTTTACTGTTCCGTTCTCTTACTCTGGTAATAATTACCATGGTTCTGGTGGCTTTCGGGGTAATAGCTTTCAGCTTCATCAGGAATTTCGACCTTGAAATAATTATGCATGCAGGCCATAAATTTGAAATGCTCGCCATAGCAGCGGTTCTTGGAGTTATACTCCTTCCCAATATTATCCGCATGTGGTGGTTCACTATTATGAAACCCGGCATAAAAGTTCCTATTATTAATTATATAAAAGGATTATGGGAGCTGATCCTCCATATGTTTACTCAAAAAAGAACCCTGGGTTGTGACGATAACCTGTTAAGGTGGTTTGAACACTTCATCCTGGTGATCGGGTACCTTGGACTGCTGTTTGTAACAGTATTTCTCAACTGGTTTTCCAATGAAAATCTATTTGTAATAATACTTGGATATGCATTAAGCATAATTATTTTTGCTGTTACAACTATTTTTGTAACAGAGCGTATCAGGAAGAATAAAGAAATCAGCAAATATTCGCAGCCATCCGACTGGATGTTTGTGGTATGGCTGCTTTTAATGGGACTCACTGCGTTTGCTGTCAGGTTATTTATTGACTTGAAACTACTTGAAAATAATATCTGGCTCTACTTGTTTCATATGATTATTCTGGTACAATGGGCAATTATTATTGTCCCTTTTGGTAAATGGACCCACTTTTTATATCGCTCCTTTGCTATGTATTTTGCGAAAATAAAAACCTGACATAAGGTCACGCTTCGAAGCCATCCGGGCCAATATTGATAATACAAAATACTGATATGGCCTGTTTATTAAAAATATATGTATAGATTAAAAATGTTCAATATACTTAGAGGTGAAATAAAATGACAGAAAAAGTAGGAGCAGTAGCAGTATTTGGCGGTGGCATAAGCGGAATGCAAGCCGCGTTGGATTTAGCTGATTCAGGGCTTATAGTATATCTGGTTGACAATAAACCTGCCATCGTAGGCGTATTGGCGCAGTTGGATAAAACGTTCCCTACAATCGATTGTGCCATGTGTTCAATGGCACCACGCCTTGTTGAAATAGGCAGACACAAAGATATTGAAATTATTACCTTATCAGATATAGAAAATGTTGAAGGAGAGGAAGGAAATTTTAAGGTTATCCTTAATAAAAAGCCAAGATACATAAATGAAGAAAAATGTACCGGATGCGGAAACTGCATAACTAACTGTCCGACAAGAAATATTGTACAACCCCTGGAAAGAGAGATAGCCGAACTTGAACCACAGTATAAGGAAAAGGTTACGGAAATAATCCGGTCAAACAAGGATAAAAAGGGTCCGCTGATGACAATTCTTCAACAGGTAAATTCCACATACAACTATCTTCCTGAAAATATCTTAAACTATATTTCACAGGAACTTGGATATTCCCTGTCCCATATCTTAAGAATCGCGACATTTTACAGCACTTTCAGTATAGTCCCGAGGGGCAAGTATATAATAAATATATGTATGGGAACAGCCTGTTATGTAAAAGGAGGTGAGAGGTTGATGGAAAAATTATGCGAAACACTTGACATAAAAGAAAATGAAACTACTTCTGACATGTTATTCACAGTAAAATCAGTGAGATGCATTGGCTGTTGTGGCCTTGCACCGGCAATAATGATCGGAGATAGTGTGTATGGAAAGCTAACTCCAAATGAAATTCCAAAAATTATTGAAAAATATAAAACTATAGATTAACCATGGCACCGCTTACCCTGGATGAATTAAGGAAAAAAAGAGAAGAAGCCAAAAAGGAAATATATCTTAGAGAGGGACAATATAAAGGCAAAATAGTTGTTCACATGGGAACCTGCGGAATTGCTGCAGGTGCCCGGGAAATAGTCTCTGCGTTTCTTGGAGAGATTGAAAAACTAACTGACAAGAATATAGTGCTTACTACATCAGGTTGTGCAGGATTATGTTCGATGGAACCTATGGCTACTATTGAACTACTGAACTCACCATCAGTCAAATATGTGAACCTTACTCCTGATAAAGCAAGAAAGATATTTAAAGAGCATATTCTCGGAGGTAAAATTTTAACAGATTATGCACTTGGTATTGGATCAGAAAAAGGAGGTTAAAACATGGCTGCAAGAAGAATAGAATTAATGCTGTGTACAGGAACTGGATGTGTTGCCGGCGGAGCATTTGGTATTTCCGAAGCACTTGAAAAAGAAATAAAAGAGCAGGGACTCGAAAAGGAGGTATCTGTAGTAATAACGGGTTGTAATGGCTTTTGTGGCCAGGGTCCTCTTCTGGTGGTTCAACCCGATAATATCTTCTATGGATTTTTAACAAAGGAAGATATCCCTTTTCTTGTCCATGAGCATTTGCTTAAAGGCAGACCTGTTAAACGTCTGATGTTTTCACCGCCCGAGAAAAAAGAGCCTATCCCTTTGTTATCGGAGATCCCTTTTTTTAGGAAACAACTGCTTGTTGTCTTGAGAAATAAAGGGATCATTGATCCTGAAAAAATAGATGATTATGTTGCCAGAGATGGCTTTGTAGCTCTTGAAAAGGTGGTGACTTTGATGACACCCGAGA
>CAZTXH010000327.1:0-1424 GCA_964617415.1 uncultured Rikenellaceae bacterium
CGCATCATTTACCGGAAGGTAAAGTGCAGCAGTCGTATTTGCCGGAACAACGGTTTTGTATGAAGTCATGTTACCCTGCCCATCGGCTGTCCAGCTGCTGTAAATGGTACCGTAATTGGATTCATAGCTGCCTGTAAGGGAAGTATAGTTCCCTCCTGCCTGTGGCTGAAGAATAAAATGCTTATAACCTGACTCACCATTTAAATGATCACTGGTAATTCCAAGCTGGTATTCATACATCCATTGACCCACAGCACCCAATGCAAAGTGGTTGAATGAGTTCATGCTGTTCTGGTTATTCCTGCTGAAGGCAGCTTCATAACCGTTCCAGCGCTCCCAGATAGATGTAGCTCCCAAGGTTACAGGACACAGCCATGATGTATAATCGGTACATGTGAACATGCTGTAGGCTTCGCTAACCTTTCCAGCCCTGCTAAGTGCAGGAAGAATGTTTGGTGTTCCGGAAAAACCTGTCGTTATAGTATATGGTTTGAAATCATTCGAAGCTTCTTCCGGACCACTGCCAAAACCTCCGAAGCTTCCCCTGCGAGGTGGATACTTTACAAGTGAACCATCGGGATTAGTGTTGCTTGATGACGGATTGGCGGCAAGCTCAGCAAGGTAATCATGTGCCTTTTTTATATTTTCATTACTGAAAGTATTGAAATTCAGAGGTGTTGCATAAGAGGTTTGTGAATGAATAATAGTACCGTCGGCATTTCTTGTTCTTCCTGATTCCGGGTCTACATACACCTCGTTCCATTCAGCTTTGGCGAAGGCATGCCGGTCTTTAAGGATAGTTGCATAATCGTCTCTGCCAATAGCTTCGGCCATAATAGCTGTCACCTCCATCATATAGATATAAATAGCATTGTTAACAAGCTCTGCGGGAGTGTGACTATCCATGGCAAGCCAGTCGGAAAGACCGGTAGTCTTTGATGACAGATATGTATAATCATTACTGAAATCATAGTAGTCCATACCGTTCAACCAAAGCATCATTGTTTCCATGTTTTCTTCTATGATCTGTTTGTCACCATACTGGGTGTATAGTTGCCAGGGAACCATACAAACGGCAGCTGCCCATGTTGTGCCGTCGGGGAAATTCCTGGCATCTGTTGTGTTAAATGTGGGTATTGTGCTTCCGATTCCCCCGGGGGCATCAGTATCGCTTCCAATACCCTGGTCATCTCTCAATGCTACCATCCACTGCCGGAAGAAATTACGTGAATCCGAGTTATATGTTCCTGTACGGGTATATGCCTGGGCATCGCCTGTCCAACCCATACGCTCGTTGCGTTGCGGACAATCGGTAGGGATAGTGAAGAAATTCCCTAACTGACTACGCTGAATATTTTTGAATAGCTGGTTTACCAGGGTACCTGTTTTATTGTCATCACTTGTAGTTGCAAGATAGGTACCTG
>CAZTXH010000327.1:1434-3041 GCA_964617415.1 uncultured Rikenellaceae bacterium
GTCGGCATCCTGTCAGAAGATAGCACAAGCCCTTTTACATTTTTCAAAGGTAAAGGACCGCTATGACCTGGTATTGTGATCTGGATATACTGATAACCACGATAGGTAGTATGCGGCTGAATGACTACCTGGTCACCTCCCTTTACTATATAGAAATCCGTTGCCAGTGCAGCACGGTAGGTCTCTGTCAAAATACGACCGGCAACTCCACTTCCTGTTCCATTATAACCGTACAGGTCAATATATTCCTGATCATCGCCCTGGAAACCGGGATAAACCTGCTCACCATAGCGAAGAATGACTGTTTCGCCTGCCTGAAGCCAGCCTTTGGGTATAGTAACTGAAGGAACACCAACCATATTGACACCCATATCGTATGTATATGTATGTTCATCATCACTATGTGTATCCATTACCTGTTGGGCTTCTAAAGTCTGAACTACCTGTACTGCCTCATCATAGCGTGCCACTATATCAAAATCGATCCAGTCGCGCGGGGTAATAATCTCTGCTGCTGTCCATTTGCCGTCATCGTATGCAGATGTTGTCCAGCCATTTAAATTTCCTTTGACCAAAACATTGTCGTCTTTATTGGCATTGTACCGTTCACCCTGGAAAAAGCTGCCATATTCAATGGGGCCGTCTTTATATACCTTCCAGGTAGCCGGATCAGTAACTATCGTTTCTTTTGTTCCATCTGAATAGGTGATCACCAGTTTTACCAAAAGGGCTTCATTATCACCGAAGAAATTGAAATTAGCCGGTGTGAATGTCATGTAGTCCGTAAACCAACCAGGACTTAAGATTGCACCAATACTGTTTTCACCATTCTTTATCATACTGGTGACATCATAGGCATAATAACATATTGTTTCACGAAACTGGCTGTCGCCCGGACCAAACCAGTCCTCACCGACGCGATTGCCATTGATATAAACCTCATTTGCTCCCATGGATGTAACATATAATTTTGCTTTACTAGCTGATTTTCCCGATCCGGTATTAAAATCAGTTCTGAGCATGGTTAATGATCCAAAGCTTGGATCAACATAATCAATCAATGTTTCTTCGGTATCATTTTTTACAGTAATTACTCCGTTATCAACTGTAACGCCCATAAGTCCTCCAAACAGAGAATAGGTAGCGCCTGTATTCTCGCCAAAAACCTCATTATGATCAGGATTACTTCGTCCTTTGTTTACGATCCTGTAATTGGTAAAAACCACTTCATCGCCCGGATTTGATGCAAATCCTACCGAATTCAGGTTAGGATAAGTGTTGTAATTACCGCCATTCCCATAATTTGTGATAGAGATACTTGAACCTCGTCTCATAAAAGGTGGTGGCTCCCCGGTTGCAAATGCCATACGGCCAAACTGTACAGGAGGAGTTGTCTGAACCGCAATCCCGTCAATTTCCAAAGTAATATTACTGGCATCGACAGCAATACTCAGATTATGAATTTCATTCTTATTGTCTTTTGTAATGATATCATTGATGTTTGTTTGAGGAAATTTCTCTTTTGAAATCACAAAGTAGGGTTTCTCATTAGAATCATCCCTGCCATAACCAACACGATAAATATTCAATACTGCGCCTCTTTCACT
>CAZTXH010000328.1:0-3040 GCA_964617415.1 uncultured Rikenellaceae bacterium
TGCAAACCGATACGTATACTCTGCCTGAAGATCTCCCAGTCGAAGTGAAGTCCTTTTATTGCTATCTGAATAATTTTATGGGTTCTGTTTAACCAGTATATAGCAAGCCCCAATGCAATACCATTTGCCAGGATTGTGGCATATGCTGCACCTGCAATACCCCATTTGAATATAGCAACAAAAAGCAAGTCCAGAATTATATTTACTACAGTTGCTATTATGAGGAAATAGAGAGGGGTTTTTGAATCACCCAGACCTCTCAGGGCAGCACTGGTTCCGTTAAATCCAAAAAAAATAATTATTCCTGAAAAGAATATACGCAGGTATAATGTTGCCTGGGGCATTATTTCCTCCGGAAGTCCAAGGAGCCGTAGCAGTGGTTCAGCAAATATTAATCCGGCAATAGTTACAATCAAACCGGCTCCTGTACTGGATATATACATTGTATCAATAGCACTTTTAACCCTCACAAAATCTTTTGCACCAAAATATTGTGAGATGACTACTGTGGTTCCCATTACAAGACCAATAATCAGGGAGACCATCATAAAGATAATAGGGAAGGATGCTCCGACAGCAGCAAGTGCCTCTTTTCCCACAAAATTTCCGACAATAATAGTATCGATAATACTAAAAAGCTGCTGAAACACATTCCCTATAAGCATCGGGGCAGCAAACTGAAATATTAGTTTTCCTTCTTTGCCTGTTGTCAGATCCTGCATTATTAATTTTTAGCGCTGCAAAGAAAAGGAATTACATGATAACATCAAAATGGTGGTCTACAACCTTTCCAGTTCAATACTGAAATGTCTCAGGAAGGGAGCCTCTTTCACAATATGAACACCTCTCTTTATTGATTCTCTTCTTTTAAAAACATTTTTCACCACAGCTGCAACATAATCCATATGTTTGTCGGTATATACTCTCCGTGGAACAGCTAGCCTGATAAGTTCCACACCGGTGTGTCTGTTCTCCCGGGTCACAGGATCCCTGTCAGCCATTAGTGCTCCTATCTCTGAACCTCTTATACCTCCTTCAGTATATAACTCTATTGCCAGTGCCTGTCCGGGGAACTCCTCATCAGGGATATGTGGAAGGAATTTTTTCGCATCTATAAATATTGCATGACCACCAAAAGGTTCAAGTACCGGGATACTGTATTCTTTAAGTTTTGTTCCAAGGTATACTACCTGTCCGATACGTGAGCTGAGATAGTCTTCTTCAGTACCTTCATAAAGACCCTGTGCCACGGCATTCATATCCCGGCCCGACATACCACCGTAAGTTATGAATCCTTCATAAATGATATTGAAAGCACATGCCTTTTTGTAAAGTTCTTCATCCCTGTAAGCTGTGAAGCCGCCCATATTTACTATTGCATCTTTTTTGGAGCTCATTGTCATTCCATCGGCATAGGAGAACATCTCCCCGGCAATTTCCCGGATACTCTTATCCGCATATCCCTCTTCTCTTGTTTTGATGAACCATGCATTCTCTGCAAATCTTGCAGAGTCGAGAAAGAACTTAACTCCGTATTCTTTTGCCAGCCGGCCTGTTTCCCTGAGATTAGCCATACTTACAGGCTGTCCTCCGGCTGTGTTATTAGTAATTGTAACAATAATGCAGGATATCTTTTCAGTGGGAGTCTCTTTAAGTACCTTCTCGAGTTTAGCAGTATCGACATTTCCCTTAAAGGGATGCCAGGCAGTAAGGTCTTTAGCTATGTCAACCGTACAATCCACGGGCTTTGCTTTCCGGAACTCAATATGACCCTTTGTTGTGTCGAAATGAGCATTCCCCGGGACTATGTCACCTTCCTTTACCAGTGCTGAAAAAAGAACATTTTCGGCAGCTCTTCCCTGATGTGCCGGAAGTACATAGTCGAAACCTGTAATATCAGTAACAGCATTTTTAAGGTTGTAAAATGAAGAAGCACCCGCATAACTTTCATCTCCGAGTATCAATGCCGACCACTGCCTGTCGCTCATCGCTCCTGTACCCGAATCGGTAAGGAGATCAATAATTACCTGTTCTGATTTTAGATTGAATAGGTTGAATGAAGCTTCTTTGATCCATTTCTCCCTCTCTTCGCTTGAACTCATGAAAACCGGCTCAACCATTTTTATTTTATAAGGTTCGAATTTTGGTAGTTCCATGGTAGTGTTATTTAATTATTTTGTTGTTGTAGGGACGTTGCATGCAACGTCCCTACAGCATATAAATCTATTCTCAATTATTGGAAAGGTATATTCAGGTTATAAAAGAATCCCTGTTTTTGATATTTTTGTAAATATCAACAGAAGGTATTAACATAATTGTTTTCCGGGACATGGTCTGTATACAATAATGTGTAAAAGTAACAGTATTTTATGATATATTCAACCGGAAATTAATATAAAAGTTATCGAATCATGAAGATTGGAATAGTCAGGTTATTATTGATATTTATTTTTATAAATATCAGTATATCAGTATTTTCACAGGATCGAGATACCTCGTTATACAATGTAGAGGTCATTATTGATTCTCTGAGAAAGAATGGGATGATCTTTAAAGAACAACAGGAGAGACCAGAAATAATAATGTCATATGAGGATGCATTAATATTTCTCAGGCAGAGGTATCAATCCAGCTACTGGAAGAAGAGTAATGACTCTTTAAGGCTTGCAATTGAGCGCCTGATATTTGAGGCTTCTTATCCACCATATGATTCGTCCGAATATTTTCTGAGAGAGTATCCATATGATTCGATAAATATTCCCTGGGAGAAATTTTACAGATGGAAACCACTGACCATTAAGATACCTGTTGATACATTACTCGTTCCGGGTGATTCTGTTTTAACACTTTATGACACATTGAAGGATCCAGGTGATACACTGGAGATCCAGGCAGATCTGTTACAATCAGGCGATACAACCAGACAAGAGGTAATAGTTGATACTACATTTAAAGAAACCCGGTTAGGAAATGACATTGCATTAAGAGATACAATTGTTTATTACATAAGTGATACCCTTCGCATAGTAGGTTCACGCAG
>CAZTXH010000329.1:0-3032 GCA_964617415.1 uncultured Rikenellaceae bacterium
GTATAAAGTGGAGAGTTACGACTGGAAGGTCGTATAGACCCATCCTTCCTTCATTTAAAAATAGCACTTAGGATAAAAACTAAAATAAAATCGATTATCACACAGTCTCTTAAGCCGACGGTAACAGAATATATAATACGACAATAAAAACTTTAAAATATCAGATTATTGAGAATGCCTGATTTTATCAATAAGTCTGTCTATTAATTTATATTCAGGAAAAGGTTGAACAAGCTGTAACAGTGTTGTCACATCACTAAACTCTGAACAGAAACCCCAGGCATCTTCAAAGAGATCAATTTCGTCAGTAATAATATCGTGATATGAAAGGAAAGGAGTAGAAGTTTTATCCATAGGCATCATTTTTTTAAAGGGAAACGCAACCATCTATATTATATTGTATATAAAGATGGTTTTGTAGATATAATTAAGGCTTAACGGCGTAACGGCTCAAGGGCTCAAGGGCTCAAGGGCTTAGTGGCCCAACGGCTTAGTAGTACAATAGTGCTCTGGCCGTTGCGCCTTTGCGCCTTTGTACCGTTGCACCATTAAATGGTTGTAAGGCTTATCTTCTTCTCCTCCATTATTTTCCTCAAATTTATGAGGGCGTATCTCATCCTTCCCAGGGCTGTATTTATACTTACGTCTGTTATCTGGGCTATTTCTTTAAAGCTCATTCCTGCATAATGGCGTAAAATAACCACCTCTCTCTGATCGTCAGGAAGAAGGTTAATTATTCTTCTGACATCCTTTTGTATCTGTTTACGGATCAGATTATCTTCAACTGTATTCTCTGCCATTTTTTTAGAGTTAAACAGATCCGATTCATAGTTATCGTTAGATATTGTATTAATTTGTTTTACTCTTCTGAAATGATCTATTATTAGGTTATGGGCAATACGCATTACCCAGGAAAGGAATTTGCCATTATCATAATATTTTCCTGTCCTTACAGACTGTATAACCTTCATGAATGTATCCTGAAAAAGATCTTCAGCAAGTGCCTGATCGTGTATATAAAGACTTATATACCCGAACACTTTATTCTTATGACGATGGATTAATTGCTCAAAGCAAGACTGCTCACCTTTTATGAACCTCTGTATCAGTTCATAATCGGATATCACTTTTTTCATAGCTCTCTCTTTTAATTACCAAGAGTAGAGTTGTTTAATAGGCAGTCCTCCTTTATTTGATTAATAATGTAATACAAAAGAAAGCAATTTTTTTTAAACATAAAATATTACTTTTGAATTTTAACAAATTTTTTACACGAACAGCCTGAAATTAGTGATGAATGGAAATATTGAAATCAGGGGTGCAAGGGTTCACAATCTAAAAAATATCACAGTCAGTATACCAAGAAACAGGCTGGTTGTAATAACCGGTGTGTCGGGTTCAGGGAAATCATCACTTGCTTTTGATACTATTTATGCTGAAGGACAACGAAGGTATGTAGAGAGCCTGTCGGCTTATGCACGCCAGTTTCTTGGCAGAATGAATAAGCCTGAGGTCGATTTTATTAATGGTATCCCCCCGGCAGTTGCCATCGAACAGAAAATCAATTCCCGCAATCCAAGATCTACAGTAGGGACAACGACGGAAATTTATGATTACATGCGTCTTCTTTTTGCCAGGATAGGAAGAACATATTCTCCTGTTTCCGGCAAAGAAGTAAAAAAACATAGTGTTGATGATATAGTAAGTTTCCTCGCATCTCTTCCTGAAAACAGTAAGGTAATCATCACCTCATCGGGAGAAATACCCGAGAATATTAAAGCAAAGGAATATTTTGCTTTTCTCCGCAAGCAGGGCTTTGACAGGATTGAATCGGACGGTGAACTTATCAGGACTGACGAAATTACGAATCATGAAGAATATCACCCCGGGCAACGTATCAATATAGTTATTGACAGACTTATTATAACTCATTCGGAAGATAATTTCAGCAGGGCGGCAGATTCTGCCCAAACAGCTTTTCAAACCGGTAAAGGATATTGCCAGGTATTAATTGTCGATGAAAATCGAAAAAGGAGAGAAAGTTTTTCAAACAAATTCGAGGCTGACGGAATACAGTTTGAAGAACCGTCTGAATATCTCTTCAGTTTTAATAATCCGATAGGTGCCTGTCCTGTTTGTGAAGGATACAGTAAAATAATTGGTATTGATGAAAACCTGGTAATTCCAGATCAAAATCTTTCAGTATATGATGATGCCATTGCTTGCTGGAAAGGTGAAAAAATGAAAAAATGGAAAGAACGCCTTATTAGCAATTCTACTCTTTTTGATTTCCCGATACATAAACCTTATTACCAGCTCTCTGATGAGCAGAAAGAGCTTTTATGGAAAGGAAACAGATATTTTTATGGTTTGAACCGTTTTTTCAAGCACCTGGAAGAGAAGAAATATAAGATACAGTACCGGGTTCTTCTCAGCAGGTATCGTGGTAAAACCACCTGTCCGGAATGTAAAGGATCACGGCTACGTAAGGAGGCCGGATATGTAAAAGTAGCAGGCAAAACAATACAGGAGCTTGTTACCATGCCTGTAGATACTCTTTTCAGGTTCTTCAGTGACATAACGCTTCCTGATTCTGATGCTGTTGTTGCAGAAAGGCTTATTAAGGAGATAACTATAAGATTACGTTTTCTAATAGATGTCGGCTTACCATATCTTACTCTTGACAGGCTTTCTTCAACCCTCTCAGGCGGCGAATCGCAGAGGATCAATTTATCGACATCACTTGGCAGTAATCTTGTAGGTTCAATGTATATACTTGATGAGCCAAGTATAGGGCTTCACCCGAGAGATACAAACCTTCTCATAAAAGTATTGAAAGAACTTCGTGATCTCGGTAACTCTGTTATTGTTGTTGAGCATGAAGAAGAGATAATAAGGGCTGCTGATGAGATTGTGGATATGGGACCTGAAGCAGGCAGGCTCGGTGGTGAAGTCGTCTACCATGGGGAAATAGATCTTGCAAAATCAAATAATTCACTTACAGCTGCTTACTTAAGTGGCCGGCTTTCAGT
>CAZTXH010000330.1:0-3024 GCA_964617415.1 uncultured Rikenellaceae bacterium
ATCCATAAACGGGAACAGGTTCAATCTGGTAGTGTTTTGTCCGACAGGTATATAATATTCTTTAACAATACTTTGAAGCTTTGGATAGAGGCTTTCCGGATTTATTCCTTTATTCAGTAATACATAAGTATTTGAAAATGTATTATACCAGTCATGAACATCTTTCAGCCATGGTGAAATCTCCATGCCGGTTTCGTAAGAGGCTATCATGTCAAATTTGACAGATGAGTTGGCCGGAATTTCAACCACACCATTTACCTGAAGGAAAATATCTTCAAATTTAACCTGTATCTTTTTGCCAATGGCAGGCTCGTTTCCAAAGAGTGTTTCTGCAAGGTCAGTACTAATGACAACCCCGTATTTTTCATATATTCCGGGATTTACCGCTCCCTCGGTAAAAGGAAAAGTAAAGACTGAAAAGAAGCCTGTGTCGGCATAGTAAATATTCTGAGGAAAAGCAGTTTCTTTATAGCTTATCCTGAAACCGTCCCATCCTAAAACACGCGTACCGTTTTGAATTTCAGGTATCTGCTCAAGCATTTCAGGCAATAATAATCCCTTGGTCATAAATAAATCACCGTCACGAACCCTGTAAATATTCTCTAAATTCTTATTAAAATGGTTATATGTCAGGTCATTATAAATATATAAAGCCAGGATAAGGAAAGAAGCTATCCCGATACCCAGACCTAAAATGTTGATAAGAAGATAGCCTTTCTTTCTCAACATAACCCTGTAGCTGTTTTTTAATTGCAGTAAATTCATTTTTTACTTATTGAAATTTATAAATGTGTAGATGATTAATATAAAAGTAGAGATTCCTCGAAGTGAGGAATCTTTTAGTATCGATTGGTATCATATAATAAGTTTATCAACCTTTCCTGATAATCATCTATATTTATTAATTTGTTGATCATGCTATATAAAATTTTTAATTATGCTCCGGTCAGCATTTCAGCTCTCCTCACTATTCATATCGGAGCGCCTCAACAGGATTTCTCATTGCTGCCCGCCAGCTTTGCCAGCTGACAGTTATCAACGCTATGATCAGAGCCAACATGCCTCCGAGGGTAAAGATCCACCAGCTTAAATTCGCTTTATATGCAAAGTTCTCAAGCCACTTATTTAATATGAAATAAGAACATGGTAATGCAATAAAAAGTGCAAAAAACACCCATTTTATGAAATCCTTATTCAACAAAACCATAACCTGAGATACCTGTGCTCCGTTTACTTTACGAAGACCTATTTCCTTTGTTCTTTTTCTTATTGAAAACTCAGCAATACCTATTATCCCAAGGCACGAGATCAGAATAGCCAGGACAGAAAACAAGCTTATTGCTGTAGCAAGTCTTTCTTCGCTTTGATACATAGAATCAAGCCAGTCATCATAGAACTGATACTGTAATTCGTGGCCCGGACATATCTCCTTCCATGTTTTTTCCAATGCACTTATTGTTCTTGGCAGATTGACCGGATTAACCCTTAATGTCAGATGTGAAACACCCATATCTGAAGAGAAAGCAACAGCTACCGGTTCGATCTTATTGTACATATCAGCTAAATGAAAATCTTCCACTACTCCGATTATTTCCTTTCCTTGATATTTTTGCCCCTCAAATGTATCCCATCCGGAAGGCTCAAATGCTGTTTCATTTATATAGCATACTTTTCCGAAATCGGACGGCAATAATTCCCTGCCCATTATTATTGGAATACGGAACACATCGAAAAAAGCACTGTCAACAGTCAAATCATTCATCTTTTCCTGTTTATCATCAATCAGCCATGATGAATAAGAATAAATACTTCCCGGGGTTCCGTGAGAAAAGCATACATTTTTAATTGTCGGTTCCTGCAGTAGCTTATCTCTGATGATCCCGGTTTTATCTGCCAGTCGCCAGTGAACGTTCACTCTTAATAATTTATCAGTGTCAAATCCGAAGTCTTTGCTCCTCACAAAATCAACCTGCCTTGTAATTACAATCAGTGCAATAATGAGGGTAACCGAGACTGCATTCTGAAGAATATTCAACACTCCTCTTAAATTAAAATAACTTCTCTTCGATACTCCTCTTTTCATAAATATGTTAATGGGCCGAAGTCCTGATATTGCCAGGGCCGGATACATTCCCGAGATTACTGAAATAATTAGCACTCCTACCAGAATACATACCAATATTAAAGGCTTGTATAACACTTTTAAATCAACGTTGTTACTAAGAAATTTCTCAAACAGGGGGATCCAAAATGACGATAATAGCAGAGCTACCAGAAATGAAATAAAACATATCAGAACAGATTCTGAGATAAATTGAAAAAATACCTTTCGTCTTGATGCCCCGATCGTTTTTTTTACAGCAATCTCTTTATACCTGTCGGCAAAGCTGGCAGTTGTAAGATTAATATAGTTAAATATCGCCAACAGAATTATTACTGAGGTGATAACCAGAAGCAACTTTATCAGCTTAATATTCGCATGCCTGGTCTGGCTACGATCTATCCCCTGCATGAAATACGATTCACTGAAAGGGATAAGACTGATACTTTCGATCGGATAACCTACTAAATACTTTATGGAACTTATATCCTTTGTTAGTAAATTCTCCAGAACATGAATGTTAGTATTATCACTTACCAGGCAAAATAATCTGAAATAATTTACATTATTCCCCTGTCCGTCACTCCATCCTTCATACCAGATTTTTGTTTTTGAGTTTGTAATAAAATCACCCCGGATACTAGAATTATCGGGAAAATCTTCTATTATGCCGCTTACGACCAATGATTCTTTATATTCTGCAATGAGAGTTTTACCAATCGGATCCTCGTTGCCGAATACTTTTTGTGCAAAACTCTCGGTAAGTACAATGTCATTCGGATTGCTTAAAGATGACCCGGCATCTCCGATAAGAAAAGCGGAGGAGAAGATATTAAAAAAGGATGATTCCGTAGCTATCATTTGACCGTTAAAAGGAACATCATCACTGGTTACCGTTGTCTGATAGCTGTTATACCGGCAGG
>CAZTXH010000331.1:0-2988 GCA_964617415.1 uncultured Rikenellaceae bacterium
CTCAGGTACAGTTTGTTCTTACGTCCGAAATCATAATTGACTTTGGCATTAAAATCATAGAAGTAATAGCCTGTGTTCTCTTCATCCAGGATTTTCAGTATAGGTCTGAGTATCAAATCAGCATAAGTTCTTCGTCCTGAGACAAGTATGGATGATTTGTTCTTTTTCAGCGGACCTTCAACAGTCAGATTTGAGGATATAAGTCCTATACCACCATCTCCGTGCCACTCCTCTTTGTTTCCCTCTTTCATATTCATTTCCAGCACTGATGAAAGTCTGCCACCATATCTTGCAGGAAATCCTCCCTTGGTGAGTTCAACACTCTTAAGAGCCGATCCGTTAAATAATGAGAAAAATCCAAAAAGATGATTGGCATTGTATACTATGGCATCATCAAGAATGATCAGATTCTGGTCAGGTCCTCCGCCACGGACATAAAGGCCACTGCTCCCTTCCGATCCTTTTTGTATACCGGGCATAAGCTGCAATACCTTCAGGACATCTTTTTCGCCGAGAAGCACAGGGACCTTCCTGATCTGACTGACAGGGACTTTAATATTGCTCATCCTGGCAGATTCACTTAACCGTTCCTGTTTGTAAGCGCTTATTATAACCTCTTTCAGAAGCAGGTCAGGTGTAAGTTCAATATTATATTCATAATCGCTGAGAAACGGGATTCTGCACTGACGGGTCGAAAAACCCACATAAGAAATAATAAGATCAATAGTGTCTGCTTCGGGTAAGGTAAGTGAATAAAATCCGAAATTATTGGTTACGGTACCAGTCTTCCTGTCTTGAAGATAGATGTTAACCCCGATGAGGGATTCACCGCTGACAGCCTCTTTTACATAACCACTTACTGTATGACGCTTACCAGTCTGTGAAATTGCATGGAGGCATATTAAAATGAAAACAGCATGCAGAAATGTTCTCTTCATAGATGTACACAGGAATAACTTCTAAAGATAACGACTAAACTCTGATTTTGTTATTGGTTATCACCAGATGAAAAAAATAATTAACTTGCACTTTGAATACTATGCTTGCAAATCTGAAATACCGTTTTAACTGGCAGCGTCTCGGCCGGCGTCTTTACTGCTGCCTTATGTTCTATTCCGGATAATCATCGGCAGGATTTCAGTCGAAACCAAAGTACTGCCCTTATTAATCTCATTGACTTTTTCACTTTTATCTTTTTACTTTTATCTTTAATCTTGTCTTATGAAAGGCTTGATTTTCAACATAAAACGATACTCAATCCATGATGGTCCGGGCATCAGGATAACATTTTTTATGAAAGGATGTCCTCTCTCATGCTGGTGGTGTCATAATCCTGAAGGTATATCACCGGAGCAGGAAATTGTTGAGCGGGTCAACAGGGTAGGAGATAAGGAGTTTGTAAGAAAAGAAAAGGCCGGGAAATACTATTCCATAAGTGAGATTATTGAAATCATTGACAGGGAACGGATCTTTATAAATGAATCAGGTGGAGGTGTTACCTTTTCGGGCGGTGAACCTTTGATGCAGGCTGAATTCCTTACAGAAGCCTTAAAATCATGCAGGGATAACGGTTACCATACAGCAGTTGATACTTCAGGATATTCGGAACCTGAAATTATACAGGAAATCATTCCATATATCAGCCTCTTCCTTTTTGATATAAAACATATGAATGAAAAGAAGCATATTGAATTAACAGGAAAGCCAAACACACTAATATTAAGCAATTTAAAGCTTATTTTTGATAGTGGAAGTGATATAAATATCAGGATCCCGGTAATTACAGGATTCAATGATGATCAGGAAAACCTGGAGGCACTGAAAAATTTCCTGAAAGAATCCAGGCGTGAAAACCTTAAAAAGATAAGCCTGCTTCCTTATCACCGGATAGGGAAAGCAAAATATAAGAGATTCGGGATTCCTTACCGTATGAATGATACAGAACAACCATCCCGTGAAAGGATAATTGAACTTAAAAAATACTTCTCCGACCTGGGTATCAAAGTCCAGATAGGAAGCTAACCGACGACCACGAACTAACCCCGGACTTCAGTCCGGGAGCTAAACCAACGACCATGATAATATCAAGACGAGTACAAACCCTTAGAGAACAGAGCCTCAATGCGGTCGAAAGACTTAGTCATGAAAGGGCACTTCTCCTTACAGAGTTTTATAAAAGTGATGAAGCACGTGAACTGTCATACCCGGTTCGACGTGCAAAAGCTTTTGAGCATATCCTCAGGAACAAGAAGCTGTATATCGGCGAAGGAGAATTGATAGTGGGTGAAAGAGGACCTGCCCCTAAAGAGACACCAACATACCCGGAGATATGCATACATTCCCTTGAGAATCTTGAAATACTGGATTCAAGAGGAAAGGTCTCTTTTAAGGTTGACAGGGAAATGAAAGAGATCTATGAAAAAAAGATAATTCCGTTCTGGAAAGGAAAAAGCAACCGCGACAGGATAATGAACCTTATGACACCGGAATGGATGAATGCATATAATGCAGGTGTCTTTACTGAGTTTCAGGAGCAACGGGCTCCGGGACATACTGTACTGGGTTATAAAATGTTCAGTACAGGCTTCCTGCAGCTAAAGGACGAAATAAAGAATTCTGTTGCATCGCTCGATTATTTTAATGATCCTTTGGCGTTTGAAAAGTCGGAGGAGTTGAAAGCCATGGATATTGCATGTGATGCAATTATCATGTATGCAAACAGATATGCCGAAGCACTACACGATTTTTCAGAAAATGAGAGTGATGAGAAAAGAAAAAGAGAGTTATCAAAAATGTCAGCTATCTGCAGGAAAGTACCTGCCAATGCACCCGAGACCGTTCATGAAATGCTCCAGCATTACTGGTTCATTCATCTTGGCGTTATTACCGAGTTGAATCCATGGGATTCGTTTAATCCGGGAAGACTCGACCAGCATCTTTTTCCGGTTTATAAAAAGGAGATGGATGCCTGTACTCTGACATTGGAAG
>CAZTXH010000332.1:0-2978 GCA_964617415.1 uncultured Rikenellaceae bacterium
AAGAGGTCTTTGCAGGGGTGAAAACTCGAAGATATCCTGGACACAGGTTGAGACCGGATCAGCCATAACATGGAAATATCCGTCATGTATTCTGAAAGGAGATAATTCTACAGGTGAATTTTATTCCGTTGCAGTTACCAACAATCACCAGCAGGCTGATACCGGGACCAAGATGATACATATTGGGAAAAATACGAAGAGTACAATTGTTTCGAAAGGTATTTCAGCCGGTGAAGGACAGAACAGTTACAGGGGGCTTGTGAAGGTATTAAGAAATGCCTCCGGTGCAAGGAATTTTTCGCAGTGCGATTCACTGCTACTTGGTGATAAATGTGGTGCACATACTTTTCCCTACCTGGAGGTTGATAACCAGGCTGCCATCGTTGAACATGAAGCAACAACCTCAAAGATTGGTGAGGACCAGATATTTTACTGTAACCAGAGAGGTATATCAACAGAAGATGCTATCGGGCTCATTGTAAACGGCTATGTTCGTGAGGTTATCAATAAACTACCAATGGAGTTCGCTGTTGAGGCACAGAAGCTTCTTCAGATAAGTCTTGAGGGCAGTGTGGGCTGATAGAAAGATAAAAGACAAAAGTGAAAAGATAAAAGGATAATAGAATAATATGATGCTTATTATAAAAGATTTAGAGGCAGCTATTGACGGAAAACCGATTCTGAAAGGTATCAGTATTGAGGTAAAGCCAGGTGAGATACATGCGATAATGGGGCCGAACGGTTCGGGTAAAAGTACTTTCGCAGCAGTTATTGCGGGTAGGGAGTTTGTTGAGGTAACTGAGGGAACTGTTACATATGAAGGGAAAAACCTTCTGGAAATGGCACCTGAAGACAGATCGAAAGAGGGCATTTTTCTTGGATTCCAGTACCCGATAGAAATACCCGGAGTAAGTATGGTCAACTTTATGAAAACAGCAATTAATGAACAGAGGAAACATAAAGGTCTCGAACCTCTATCTGCATCGGAGTTCCTGAAAATAATGCGTGAGAAGAAAGAGCTGGTTGAGATTGATTCAAAGCTAGCTAACAGATCGGTAAATGAGGGTTTTTCAGGAGGAGAAAAGAAGAAAAATGAGATATTCCAAATGTCAATACTTGAACCGAAACTGGCAATACTTGATGAAACCGATTCAGGTCTTGACATAGATGCCCTGCGTATTGTTGCTAACGGAGTAAACAAGCTCAAACGACCTGATAATGCTACAATAGTAATAACTCATTACCAGAGACTTCTTGATTATATTGTTCCCGATGTTGTGCATGTTTTATATGACGGTCGTATTGTTAAGACAGCAGGAAAAGAACTGGCCATTGAACTTGAAGCAAAAGGATATGACTGGATAAAGCAGAGTGTTGAAAAAAATGAACTCTCATGAATGATCTTAACAATAGGACTGATAGTTACTTAAAGCTCTATGATAATAATATAAAGAGAATATCGGAGAATTCCGCTCCTTTAATTAACTCATTTCGTAAGGATGCAATTGCCGGTTTTATGAAAACAGGGATACCAACACGTAAAAATGAGGCCTACAAATACACAAACCTGGGTCCTTGGTTTGATCACAAATATAAAAGCTATTTTATTCCTGATAAATCTGATTTTGCAAAAGCTGCGGAGTTCAGTTGTGATGTTACAAATCTTGATGTATACAACCTCATTCTCTATAACGGCTTTTATCCAACTAACAATGGCAATATAAGGGAACTTCCGGGTGGTATACAGGTTGGTAGTCTTAAGGAAGCGGCAAAAACATCCGGAAATATGATCGAAAAACACTACGGGAAATATCTTTACGGGAATAATGACGGACTGGTCCATCTGAATACAGCCATGGCATCGGATGGAGTCTATATTTATATACCTGAAGGAGCGACTCTTAAAAAACCTGTCCAGATAGTTAACCTTGTCCAGGCTGATGAGGATATGTTTAGCCAGCATCGCAATCTGATTGTTGTTGAAAAGAATGCCGATATTACACTTATTATCTGCGACCATACTCTCTCTCCTAACAAATTCCTCACAAATGAGGTCACTGAAGTATTTGTTGGTGAAAATTCTAATTTCGATATAATGAGAGTACAGAATGAACATAATGATACATGCAAGATCATACATACATTTATCCATCAGGAAAAGAACACCCATGTCTCCTCAAACAATATAACCCTTCAAGGAGGACTTGTCCGTAACAACACTTATCACTACTTAAATGGAGAAAGAGCAGAGAGTAATTCATACGGACTGTTTCTTGCAGATAAATGGCAGCATGTGGATAATTATGTCAGTGTTGATCATGTATTCCCTAATTGTTTAAGCAATCAACTTTTTAAAGGTGTCCTGGATGAAATGGCAACAGGAGCTTTTAATGGAAGAATCTATGTACACAAGGATGCCCAGAAGACAATGGCCTACCAGCGAAACAACAATATCCTGCTCACTGATGATGCAAAAATGGACACCAGGCCACAACTTGAAATATATGCAGATGATGTTAAATGCAGTCATGGTGCAACAGTTGGCAGACTTGATGATGATGCACTTTTCTATATGCAGTCAAGAGGTATAAATAAACGTGATGCCTTGCTTATGCTTATGTTCGGATTTGCACATGAAGTGATACGTAATATAAAGGTAAAAGCCCTGCAGGAGAGAATGGATACGCTTGTGATGCAACGTCTTAAAGGAGAATTGTCACAATGTGCTCTCTGTCAGATTAAATGCGGCAATAAATAAAATAGTGAAAGAAATCTCCTTAATAAGAGCTGACTTCCCGATACTTGGAAGTAAAATATATGATAAACCACTCATATACTTTGACAATAGTGCCACAACACAGAAACCTATTTCGGTGATAAATGCTGTAAATGAGGTATTTACAGCATACAATAGCAATATACACAGGGGGGTACATGCATTGAGCGATCATGCATCGGAAAAGTATGAGGAGGCAAGG
>CAZTXH010000333.1:0-2433 GCA_964617415.1 uncultured Rikenellaceae bacterium
TCATATATATAGCATTATGTACACGTCCTGATATTATTCCGGGCATATCTTTTGGTATTGCCATTCCTTCGGAATACATTATTACGCCTTTTCTCACGCTGTCTGCTGCAGCCTGGAGTTCATAGCTTGAACTGCCTCTTGTATCAAGTACAACTCCGTCTGCTTCTGTCTCTTCAATGATTCTTGCCAAACCCCTGAAATGATCTTCTTGTTTTGTACTCTTATCCCATGGATTATAGGAAATAAAGAATTTTGTACCGGAGAGCCGCGACATATTTGCAAAATTCCGTAGCTGCGATGTCCCTCCGGGCAGGTCACGATACATATCCCATTGATTTCTCTGATCAAGCCCCAGTCTGGGCCATGTAGGCCATATACAATAAATATCATAATAGCCGAAAAGATCCACACCTTTCCTGATCACATCAGGGAAAGTATATTTACTGGTAATATGATCATAAAACTCCCTGTCCCAGGCCATCTGCAAAATCATCAGATAGCTCTCTTTTATCCAGGCAAGATCCTCTCGTTCATAAAGTGAATTATCAAATTCTTCCAGGTCATAAAGATATCTGTCCCTGAACATAAGTTGAAGTCCCTCCTGCCACTCCCCGCTGAATACTTCAGCATACATAATATAAGATACATCAGATCCTGGTGGTAAAATTGTTTCATATCTTCTCCTCTCTCCCCTATCTGTATTCTGACGTCTTGTGATTGCACATACGGAATAATCGTCATTATCTGTCCTAAATGAAGAATAACCAATTTCCCATGCGTTATCAGGAAGGATAACTCTGACCGGCTTATATTCCGGACGGAAGAGGTATGCCCGTGCAAGGGCAGGAGGACCTTCCCCTGTAATATAAACAGATGAAGAGTTTTCTCCAAAAGGAACAACATTACTCAGAATAATCGTATCGATTCCGGTATTCTCAAAAAGTATCTCCGATCTCCATGATACACTATTATGTTCCTTAACATGTGTTGTGACTTTTATTGAGCTACTATCAAAAAACTGAACATAAAAATCTTCGTCCTTCATAGCTTCCCTGTCAACTGTAGTAAAATATTTACCGTCCACAAGGAAACTAAACAATGGCTTATTTCCGTTAATATTAAGTATTGTACTGTCGTGCAGGATAATATTTTCTGTAACAAGCCCGGTTCTTTCAGATATTCCGATTTTTATAACTGTCTGGGGTAAAGCAGTATATGATGACAGCAACAATAATACCAAGCAAGTTCGGAGCCTTATTCCGGACAAATATTTATTATTCAACATAAATAAGATGATACAAAATTTCTTAATACAACTTCTTTAAACGACCGGAGAGAAAAATACAAAAATCTTGCCGTAAAACATAATGTTTTTTCTATTAATAGGTTGAAGCCATTCACTTTAACACCAAACATATGGAGTAATCATTTTTTATTAACTAAATAATTTTTAATTTTAATGATTAAAGAGAGCCTGATATGTTAATGTCTAGATCTGTCAAAATATTAAAATATCTCCTGTTATTTCTTCTGATTGCAATATTTACTGGATGTGCTACGGCACGACAGAATCCCTATCACAGGAAGAAATCAAGGTCTTCAAGGGTTAGCGCGACCCAGTTGGGTAGAAATAAATACTATTTTTCAAATAGATACCAGAAAAAGCTACTTCGTGGTTACAAGAAAAAATAGCACCAGGATCACGCATCAAATTCCAGACTCAAACCATCATAAGCGAGCATAATACCTGCAGGCAATTCTGAAGTGACCTCTTCATATAAGCCCATTTGATGACTTATATGTGTAATGAACGCCCTAGTCGGAGAAATTTCCCTGATAAAATCGATTGCTTCCGGAAGATTAAAGTGAGAAATATGCTTTTGCTTCCTCAAAGCATTAATAACCAAATATTTAACTCCAATAAGTTTTTCCTTGCTCTCATCCGGCACATAGCTGGCATCAGTTATATATGCAAAATTACCTACACGGAATCCGTAGATTTCAAGGTCCATATGTCTGACTCTTACTGGAATTATTTCAATATCTTTTATTTTAAATTTACCGGGTGGAATAGCACTAAGTCTTATTTTTGGTACTCCCGGATATCTTTTTTCGGAAAATACATATGCAAATTCTCTCTTTATAGCTGTTTGTACCCTTTCCTCAGCATATACATCTATAGCATCCTGACTTTTATAATTAAATGCCCTGATGTCATCCATGCCTGCAATATGGTCTTTATGCTCATGAGTTAAAATAATAGCATCCAGTCTCCTGACATTTTCTCTAAGCATTTGCTGACGGAAATCAGGGCCAGCATCAAAAAGTAGTATATTAGCCCCAGCTTCAAGAAGAAGTGATGTTCTCAGTCGTTTATCACGAGGGTCCTTTGACAAGCATGTTGGACAATCACAAGCAATTACAGGAACACCC
>CAZTXH010000333.1:2443-2970 GCA_964617415.1 uncultured Rikenellaceae bacterium
AAAAGTTATTTTCACTTTAAGATCTATTATCCGGCAAACCTATATTAAAATTAAATAAAAGCCAACAGGAAAGGTATATTTATTAAACTGCGTTAATTTGTTATATTTGGTAAAATCAAAAATCTGTGAAAGGAAGGATCTGGCTCATACCTGTAACTCTTGGTGGAGATAACTATGAAGATGTTATTCCGGCCAAGGTATTAGCAATCACAAGGCAATTAAGGTATTTCATTGTAGAAAACGTACGAAGTGCAAGGAGGTTTTTAAGGCTCATCGACAGTCGTTTCCCAATTGATGAATCTGTTTTTTTTGAACTTAATAAACATACTGTTGACGCCGATATAAATCATTTTCTCGAGCCTGTCATCAATGGTAATGACATTGGTCTTATGAGTGAAGCAGGGCTTCCCGGGATTGCAGATCCTGGAGCCAGGATAGTAGCTGAAGCACACCGGAGAAGAATAGTTATTACTCCTCTTACCGGTCCCTCCTCAATCATCATGGCTCTTATCGCATCAGGGATGAAT
>CAZTXH010000334.1:0-2937 GCA_964617415.1 uncultured Rikenellaceae bacterium
TCGGGGCACCCCTTGAAGGGGGTACAATACTGTAATCTCAATACGTATCGCATTTTTTATACAGTATTAGCCCCCCTTTAAGGGGGTGTTTTCAATTGTAAAGATATGATATTTATTCAAAATGTAAAAAAAATTTACGTAAAAACGTAAAAAATATTTACGTTTATAGGATTAATGAAATTATAAATACTTGTGATTCAGTTATTTAAATTAATGGTATAATATTGGATGATAATTAAAAAATGGTTTCACATGTTTAGCTCTGATATCAGATCAGCAATCAGGAATATACTCAGGAACAGAGTCAAATCAGTCATTAGCATTATTGGTCTGGGTATAGGACTGGGATGTATCATTGTACTTACTGCATTAATAATTCACGAACGCTCTTTTGATAAATTTATACCCGACCATAAGAATGTATACAGGATAATCCTTGGGAATTCATCGCAGACCAACTATCCTCTGGCTGAGGCAATGGCACGAGAGTTTCCTGAGGTCAGGGATTTTTTTAGGTATTACCAGTCGGGATCAATTCTGATAAGAAATTCAAAAAATGAGATTGTAAGGGAAAATGATCTTGGTTTTGCCGATAAATCGATATACAGGATTTTGGGAATAAAATTTATATCGGGTACACCGGCTGTTTCTAAGGGTGAGATAGCTATCTCAGAGGAATCGGCAAAAAAATATTTTAGAGATATATCACCCATAGGAAAGGTTATACATATTAAATTTACTGATGGTTTTACTGCTCTTTCTGTTTCCGGTATCTATGAGGATTTTCCTGCGAATTCCACCCTTCATCCTTCAATGATAGCCGATATAAAACTATCGGAAAAAATGTTTTTACAGTTTCAGAAATCACTGGGTGAATATGGTCGCGAAGAACAATCTGAATTAGGTTGGATACATTCCGACTTCTATTCCTGTCTTGTTCTGCAAAGGAATGCAGACCTTGATAAAGTTACACAGGGGATGGAGAAGTATAAAGAGTTCTTTACAGTTGAAAACGAGGATGAACTTCATTTCAGTTTACAACCGGTTACAGATATTTACCTGGGTTCGCAGGATATTACAGGTAATTATTTCCTTCGTCGCGGAAATCCGGAGGATTTGAAATATTATGAGATAATATCAATATTCATACTTGTAATATCAATTGCAAATTATATATTTCTGGCACGGGCAGGTGTTTCTGAAAGAACACATGAGTTAGGAACAAGAAAGGTATTTGGTGCTTCCTTTGGTAATATCAGGAAGCTGATCCTTGTTGAATCGAACCTGATTGTTGTCCTGAGTCTTATCCCTGCAATATTTATCATTGACTTCGGTATGGATTTCATAAACACCACCCTTAATAAGACAATGAGCGGGCAGGTTTTTCTTAATCCTGTGTTATGGTGTATACTGATTTTAATAGTTGTCTTTACCGGTACTGTTTCAGGGTGGCTGATCGGATTCAGGTATTCAAGAATTCCTGTCATGAAGCTGATTACAGCACTGAACCTGACTTCAGGGAGGACTGGCAGGTGGAATTATTCGTTCCTGGTTCTTCATTTTGCCATCTACATTATTCTGGTATCGTCGGTAATGGCTGTATCGAAGCAGATACATTATTCATTAACAGGTTATCAGGGATTCAATCCTGAAAATATACTGGTCACGGATCTGAATACGGATGAACTTAAGAACAGTTACCGGTCTATCTCCGAGGAGTTAAAAAGAGTCCCCGGTATTATAAATGTTGCAGGGGGAACATTCATTCCCCCGTTTAACGCTTTTTTACCTGTTAACCTTGCGACTCATGAAGGAGAGAAAGTACGACTTGATGGTCTGATAATGGGAGAGGGGATGCCCGAAGTTCTTGGTATGGAGATTATTGAAGGATCTTCATTCGGTCCTTATAAACCGGGTCCACCTGAAGTCCTATTGAATGAATCAGCTGCAAAAGAGCATAATGTAAGGGCAGGAGAAAGATTACTGGCATTTAATATAAGGGGCATTTTACGCGATTTTCATGCTCACTCCATGCATTCACTTATCAGGCCGATGGTAATTCTTCCTCAAAATCCGGAGCGAATGGGACTGATAGCGATCAAAACTGACGGTAAAAATGATGAAGCGGTAATTAATAAACTCAGGGAACTTTATTCAACGATCTCTCCCGATGAGATTTTTGAAACAAGATATTTAACCGATGATCTTGATCTTTTTTATCAGAGTGAAAAAGATCAACTGAGAATAATCGGAGCATTTACACTTATTGCCACAATCCTTTCAATAATGGGATTGTTCGGGATATCTCTCATGAGTATTACTAAAAGGTTTAAGGAGATAGGAATAAGAAAGGTAAATGGCGCTTCGATAAACAGATTATTACAGATGCTGAATATTCAGTTTATAAAATGGGTTCTTGTTTCGGCCGTAATTTCCGTTCCGGTTTCAATATGGCTCATTTCGAAATGGATGGAAAGGTTTGCATATAAAACAGAGGTAAGCTGGTGGATATTTGTTGTGGCAGCAATTTCCGCAGTTATTGTTGCTGTTATGACCATAAGCTGGCAAAGCTGGAGAGCAGCAACAAGAAATCCGGTGGAGGCTTTACGATATGAATGATCCCCTCTCTCTGGGTGAGGTTACTTACACTGGGTGATTTAGTGGTAATTAATAATGTATAAAAAATAAGAATATGACAAAAGTAAGAATTCTGATACGTAGTCTGATAAAGAAAAGATCGACATCATTGATAATAATTACCGGATTTTCGGTGAGTATTTCAATTGTGCTGGTATTGATCGCGTTTCTGATAAATGAATTCAGTGTTGATAAGGGATACCCGAATATAGATCGTATTTACAGGGTGTTTGCTAACAGGAACAGGGCATCCGTAAGAGAAGACTTCCGTGAATATTTTCTGGAAAACTACCCTGAAAT
>CAZTXH010000335.1:0-2936 GCA_964617415.1 uncultured Rikenellaceae bacterium
CTATGCCTTATTTGAGAAGAAACCGGATCTGAATATTATTGATTGTTATAATGTTATAGTAAAAAATGGTCCTCAGGGAGTTTCCAGGGACGATGTGGTTAAGATGCGTTCTCTTATTATGACAACTGACTGGGTGGCAGGAGATACAGCAGCTTCAAAAATGCTTAACATACCCATCGAAAAAATAGAATATATTCCAATGGCTCACAAGCTAGGGGTTGGTACTATGAATCTTGAATCACTTAACATAAGAAGAATTAAAATGTAATTACTGATGAGGTCAAAGTCTTTAAGACGATTCCGAATTTTCTTCTCAGCAATAATCTTCATCTGCTTCTTCATTGTATTTGCTGATTTTACACATTTAATTCCTTCAAAATATATTTCTATAATTCTTTCACTGCAGTTTATTCCATCCGCTCTAAAATTTTATGATTTAAGAACACTCCTCTCAGCAGGTTTTGCAGCTATTCTTATTCTTACACTTCTTACAGGGAAAACATATTGTTCCTTCTTGTGTCCTCTCGGTATAGGACAAGATATCTTCAGCAGGATTGGCGGACGTATAAAGAAGAAATTCCGTAGATTCGGATATAAGAAGCCCTTTACAATTACAAGGTATTCTCTGCTGGCTATTACATTAACCGTAACAATAATATGGGGTATTTACCTGCTTACATTACTTGATCCATACAGCATTTTCGGCAGATTCATGACATACTTCGCCAAACCAGTAGTTATTCTTCTTAATAATCTTGTTGCGGGTATACTGGAAAAGTTTGATGTTTATAATGTGCATCACATTGATATAAAAGGATTTCCATTAGTCGCTTACTCAATACCTGCATTCTTTTTCTTACTGGTGGGTTTCCTTTCCCTTACAAGGGGACGGTTGTACTGCAATATGATTTGTCCAGTTGGCACATTGCTGGGTCTTGTATCAAAAATATCACTCTTCAGAATAAAAATTGATGAGATCCAGTGTTCAAAATGTGGTCTTTGTTCGGTGGGCTGTAAATCATCGTGTATAGATTTTCTTAACATTCATGTTGATTTAAGCAGATGTGTCGGCTGTTTTAATTGTATAAAAATCTGTCCTGACAAAGCAATATCATATGGCTTTGTAAGGCTTAGGAGGAAAGCTCATAGTACTGATAAAAAGAAGCGTAAGTTCATTGCCGGGTCCATTGCAATGCTTTTAGGACTTCCCTACATAACACGAAGTCAGGATAAAAAAACTCCTGTCCCAACAAAAGTATCAACAGTTAAGGAGGAGAGGACCTTTCCTGTTTGCCCTCCGGGAGGAAACTCCATTACTGATTTCAATAATTTATGTACTGCATGTTCACTTTGTATAAGTGCCTGCCCTGATAATGTTTTGCAACCTGCTATTCTTCAATACGGTGTTAAAGGGATGATGCAACCGGTAATGGATTACCACAAAAGCTTCTGTACTTATAATTGTACAGTCTGTATGGAAATATGTCCTACTAATGCCCTTAAGCCATTGGTTCTGGAAGCCAAAAAACTTACCCGTATCGGAAAAGCAGTATTCATAAAGGATAATTGTATTGTTAAGACAGAGAAAACAGCTTGTGGTGCATGCTCTGAGGCATGTCCTACCAAAGCAGTATATATGATTCCTTATGAAGGGAACCTATTGATCCCGGAGACAAATAATGATATTTGTATTGGTTGTGGTCATTGTGAATATGCCTGTCCGACAACTCCTTATAAAGCTATTTTCGTAGATGGGGTCCCTGTACATGAGGTGGCTCAAAAACCTGAAACTGAAGAACCGGATATAGAAACTCCCACTGACTTTCCCTTTTAAAATGAGTATTATCCATGAAACCATTCATGAACAAGATGATTTCTACTGCAGGTAATGCGGGTCCCCGGATAAGATCGGATTGTGAAATTACTCTGGAGCTCAAATCGGAACACGGAATTGATGTTGACCTGGTATCTAAAGTAAAGACGCTTTATGGTAAATCAATAATAGACCTGGCTAAAGAGATCCTCAGTTACTTTAATATTAAGGGAGCACAAGTAAAAATAAATGACTCCGGAGCACTTCCTTTTGTTATTGCTGCAAGAATGGAAGCCGCCATAAAAAAATTGGTTGATACTGATCTTGAGTTTTTGCCTGACCTTATAGAGGAGAACAGATATCCGACTTTAGCTGACAGATTCAGATTCTCACGGCTCTATCTTCCCGGGAATACCCCTAGCATAATGCTGAATGCAGGGCTTCATTCTGCCCATGGAATTATTCTTGACCTGGAAGATTCGGTTGCACCCGAAAGAAAAGATGAAGCCAGGATACTGGTTAGAAATGCACTCCGGCAGGTTAATTTTATGGGAGCTGAAAGAATGGTGAGAATTAACCAGGGTGAACTGGGATTAAAGGATCTGCAATCTGTAATACCTCATAATGTTAATCTTATAATCATTCCCAAATGCGAATCGCAGGATGAGGTTATAAATGTTGAAAGAGAAATATCCTCTGGTCTGAAAAGATCGGAGACTAAGAATCCTGTTTTCCTGATGCCTATCATCGAAAGTGCTCTTGGGCTTGAAAACTCCTTCAGTATAGCCAAAGCTTCAGAAAATATTGTTGCCATGGCAATAGGCCTCGAAGATTTTACAGCTGACCTGGGAGTATCAAGGACTAAAGAAGGAAGTGAGTCATTGTATGCAAGGAGTAGACTGATAATTGCTGCAAAGGCAGCTGGGGTACAACCTATAGATTCGGTATTTTCTGATGTCGGTGATATGGAGGGATTAAGTCACAATGTACACAATTCCAAAGCAATGGGATTTGAAGGAATGGGATGTATCCATCCCCGCCAGATAGCTGTTATAAACCAAGGCTTTGAACCTGATGAAGCTGAAATAGAAAAATCAAAGAAGATTGTGTTGGCATTTGAAGA
>CAZTXH010000336.1:0-2935 GCA_964617415.1 uncultured Rikenellaceae bacterium
CGCAGCTTATTCCGAACAAGCAGCAGGTCTCATCGACGGAGGTGTTGATATTCTCCTCGTTGAGACGATATTTGATGTTTTGAACTGCAAGGCTGCTCTTTTTGCCATTGATTCAGTTTTTAAGGAAAAGAAAACCAGGCTTCCTGTTATGGTATCGGCAACAATTACTGATGCCAGCGGCAGAACACTTACGGGACAAACCCTGGAAGCATTTCTTGTCTCAGTATCACATTTCCCCCTTTTCAGCACTGGACTTAACTGTGCTCTCGGGGCAGACCAGCTGAGACCTTTTGTTGAAGAATTATCAGCAAAATCAGGATTTTATCTTTCCGTACATCCCAATGCAGGACTCCCTAACCAGTTTGGTGAATATGACCAGTCTGCAGAATATATGACTTCGGTGACCGAAGAGTTTATGAAGGAAGGATGGGTAAATATTATCGGGGGTTGTTGCGGTACTACTCCTCAACATATAAAAAAGACTGCAGAGGCAGCAAGTAAATACAGCCCGAGAAAAAAGCCTGTAATAACCAGATATACAAGACTTAGTGGACTTGAAGCATTAACAATAACCCCTGAAACCAATTTTGTCAATATTGGCGAAAGAACAAATGTTTCCGGCTCCAGGAAATTTGCCAGACTGATCGGTGAGGAAAAATACAATGAGGCGATGGCAATAGCACGTAACCAGGTTGAGGGAGGAGCACAGATAATTGATATATGTATGGATGAGGCAATGCTCGACTCCGAAAAAGCTATGATAAAATTCGTTAACCTTATTATGGCTGAACCGGATATTGCAAAATTGCCACTGATGATCGATTCATCACAATGGAATGTCATTGAATCAGCATTGAAATGTATTCAGGGCAAATCTGTTGTCAACTCTATAAGCCTCAAAGAAGGAGAAGAGATATTCCTTCAGCATGCCGGTCTTCTCAGAAAATATGGTGCGGCTGCTGTAGTAATGCTTTTCGATGAAAAAGGACAAGCCGATACTTATGAACGCAGGATTGAGATCGCTGAAAGATCTTATCACCTTCTGGTAGACAAACTGGGATTCCCTCCTGAAGATGTGATTATTGACCCTAATGTGCTTGCAATTGCAACAGGCATTGAAGAACATAATAACTATGCTGTAAATTTTATCCGGACAACAGAGTGGATAAAACAGAATCTTCCCTATGCGAAAGTGAGCGGAGGCATAAGTAACCTTTCATTTTCATTCAGAGGTATTAACCCTATACGTGAAGCAATGCATTCAGTGTTCCTGTTCTATTCAATAAAGGCAGGTCTTGATATGGGTATTGTAAATCCCGGTATGCTTCAGGTTTACAGCGAAATACTTCCGGATATGTTGCAGCTTACTGAAGATGTAGTCCTGAATCGAAGAAAAGATGCAACAGAAAGACTGGTACAGTTTGCTGAAAATTTCAGGAATGAAACCGCTAAAGAAGAAAAGAGCGATAAGTGGAGGTCATTTTCTGTGGTCGACCGTATTAAACATGCACTTATTAAGGGTTTTGATGAATACATCGAACAGGATATTGAAGAAGCACGTACACTTTTCTCCAGATCTATTGAATTAATAGAGGGACCACTGATGAGCGGTATGAACGAAGTGGGTGATCTTTTCGGATCCGGGAAAATGTTTCTTCCCCAAGTAGTTAAGAGTGCCCGTGTTATGAAGAAAGCTGTTTCAAAACTGGCTCCTTATATCGAAAAGGAAAGTAAAAGTGAGAAAAAAACTATTGCAGGCAGAATTCTCCTTGCAACAGTAAAAGGAGATGTTCACGATATCGGTAAAAATATTGTTAGTGTTGTATTGTCATGCAATAACTATGAGGTTATTGATCTTGGGGTAATGGTTCCTTCAGAAAAGATCATCGATACTGCTATAAAAGAAAAAGCCGATTTCATTGGTCTCAGTGGATTGATAACTCCCTCACTCGAGGAAATGGTGCATGTGGCATCCGAAATGAAACGCCGGAAACAGACCCTTCCCCTGCTTGTCGGTGGAGCTACAACATCCGAGATCCATGCTGCAGTAAAGATCGGACCAGCATATCCAGGCCCTGTGATCCATGTAAAGGATGCTTCCAAAGCTGCAGGCGTTCTTACTGCCCTTCTCAGTAAAGAACATGATCAGTATATATCTTCCATTGCCCATAAATATATGAAGATGAGGGAAGAACATGATTCCAAAAGTAAGAAGCGTCAACTTATTACAATTGCCGAAGCAAGGAAAAACAGACTTTTTACTGACTGGGAGAACATGAAAATATATAATCCGTTAAAGCCAGGACATCATTTTATCAAGGAGATCAATCTTGAAGAGATCAGGAAGTATATTGACTGGACATTTTTCTTCTTTGCCTGGAAACTGACAGGAAAATACCCGGCTATTTTCAGTGATCCTGTAAAGGGCAATGAAGCAAAGAAACTGTTCGAAGATGCACAACACTACTTTAATGAAATAATTAACCGCAAAGTAATAACAGCACAGGCTGTTTTTGGCTTATACCCGGCTGTTTCGACAGGTGATGATATTATTGTCTCCACAGACAGTACTAAGAGTAACTTTTCTGCAAAATTCAGATTCCTCAGGAATCAGGAGCAGAAAGAAAAGGGAACACCTAATCTTTCACTTGCCGATTTTATTGCTCCCGAATCATCAGGTAAAGTTGATAACCTTGGTCTCTTTACCGTGGCAGCTCATATTGATGAAGAATCGCTTAAGAAATATAGAGATGATGATTATGCAAGCCTGATGATACGGATCTTAAGCGACCGTATAGCAGAAGCATCGGCAGAATGGCTTCATGAGAAAATACGAAAGGAATACTGGGGTTATGCAAAGGATGAAAACCTCACTGTGGAAGAGATGCTTACAGTAAAATATAAATGGATAAGACCCGCACCCGGATATCCAGCC
>CAZTXH010000337.1:0-2933 GCA_964617415.1 uncultured Rikenellaceae bacterium
GGATAAATGAACAGTAGCACAAATAATTTCTTTAACCATTTTTTATAATCTCATTTATCCTTTTGCAAGCTTCCGGGATTGCATCGGTTATCTTTTTTGATACAGAAACAGTAACCTCTTCCGGGATATTTTCAACCTGACAGGCAATTATTGCAATATCAACATCACAAAAATCTTTTAATTCTTTTAATAAATTTGAAGTTGGGGCCTGATGTATTGAGAAATCGTCAATTTTTTTTTCAGGAATTTCATCAACAGGGAGATCAAATATCTCACCAGGTGTCTTTGCAGCATCTATAGCATCAACAATAATAATTTTATCAGGTTTTCTTTCACTAAGAGTAATATCAAACAATATATTTCTTACGCTACTACCTGCATTTATCACACATACATTTTCAGGAAGATTATAATTTTTCTGAAGTTCTTCAGCCACAAAAGGACCAAATCCATCATCACCATATAGGATATTACCACATCCTAAAATTAGAATTTTACAATTGCAATACGGTGGTATATTATTCATAAAAAGAAAGCACACTGTTTAAGGTATTTTTTCACTATAACAATGTGCTTTTTATTTAATTTTCTAGAAATTTTTCAGTGTATCAAGCAATTCGCCCTGGTTATTTACAATATCAATCTTAACTGCAAGTCTCCCGTTAAGTAAGTGGGTTGCACAGGAGAGACAAGGATCATAAGCCCTGTAACACATTTCAATTTTGTTTATTAATCCCTGGTCGTACTTCCCGTCTTTTATCAGGTCAACTGCTGCTTTTTTAACCGACATATTTATAGGAGCATTATTATGGGTTGTGCCAACGATCAGATTTACATTTGTAACTAAGCCCTGTGCGTCAGTTTCATAATCATGGATTAAAGTTCCTCTCGGTGCTTCCACAACGCCAATTCCCCTTGCTGCTCTTGGTTTTACAGGTATTCTTATATCTTTTGAAGTAATCTCAGGATCGTTCAGCAACTGAACTGTATATTCTGCATTGTAAAGTAATTCAATAAGTCTTGCCCAGTGATAAAGTAAAGTTAACTGAACAGGTCTTCCAAATTTCTCCCTGAATTCTGTCAGTTCTTTTTGTGCAAGTGGTGTTCTGATTTTATCGCAAACATTTAATCTGGCAAGTGTATTTGTTCTGTAAACTCCAACAGGATTATCTAAATCCATAGACAGGCTACCAACTTTTTTCATATAAGGAAATTTCATATATGTCCAGGGTTCAATATGTTCCCCGATATAGTCAGTATAATCCTCAGATTTAAAATCTTCATATTTACCCTCTGCATCCATCATCCTCAGTTTTCCATCATAGAGGTCAAGTGTACCATCATCAGTAACTGTTCCCAGGAAGCCAGTTTTTATGACACCAAGTGATTCAACTGTATCCAGATAATTCGGGAAAATGTTATTTTTTGTGAAATCGATAGAGAATTTCGCAAATTCCAGGACCTCCTCCGCCATGTTCAATACATCATCTCTTTCTTTTTCAGTCAATGGTTTACTGTAGCCGCCTGGTACTGCAGTAACCGGGTGTATTGCTTTTCCTGATACAATTTCAAGCATTTCCGCACCGAGCCATCTTGAGCGGACAACCTTTTTTGCAATATCCGGAACCTTTCCCACTATCCCTATGACATTCCTGACTGATGGATCAGCATCAGGTCCCATAACAAAATCTGCACCGGCAAGGAAAAAGAAATGCAATATATGCTCTTCACAATATGCAATGCTGTTACATAGTTCCCTGAGTTTTTTTGCAGCAGAAGGTATCTGAACTCCAAATACTGCGTCATTTGCTTTTGCAGATGCAAGGTGATGTGACCAGGGGCATACACCGCAGATACTTGTTACAATCCTGGGTAATTCCTCCACGGGTTTTCCAAGACAGAATTTTTCAAATCCCCGCAAATCGAGTTGCTGGAATTTTACATCATCGACATTTCCTTCATCATTGAGTAATACTGTGATTTTTGCATGACCTTCTAATCGTGTTGCCGGATGTATAACTATTTTTTTCATTTATATATCCTCCTATTATTAATTTCTCTTTGGTAATGGTCTTAATCTTCCCTGGGCACCAACATATCTGTTAAATGTTGCAGCTCTGTCGGGAATTTCCTGTGCGCTCAGTCCGATTGATGAGATTGCTCCCATCATATCAACCATAGGATTTGCACCTTTTCTTATAGGTCCGAAGCAACCCCTGCAAGGCATATTACCTTTAATACATCTTGGAATATGAGGTTGTTCTTCACCGGTTGTCATGTAGCAACCTGTTTTTGTGACAGGTCCTAAACATAAAAATCCTTTTTCCATGAAGCATCTCGAATCTATTAGTTCTTCTTTTTCAAGATCAAGTATATTTTCGAGAGGTCTTTTTATAGATACAATTGCTTTCTTTTCACGTTTTACCGGACAGTCGTCACACACGCTTCTTTCAGGTAGTTCAAATGGTTTTCCTTCAAGCAGCGAAGTCAGTGCTTGAACAATAATTTTAGGAACTGTAGGGCATCCCGGAATATAAACATCGACTTTTACCACTTCGTCAACAGCATAAACTCTGTCGAGCAGCGGTGGGATATCCTGATTTGGCGTGTCGGCACTATCTGTTGAAACCGAATCCCTGTATACTTTGTCATATAGTTCCTGTAACTGAAACTGGTTTGCCAGTGCAGGAATTCCACCAAAGCAGGCACAACTCCCCAGGGCAATCAACGTTTTACACTTGTTTCTCATTTCAGTGGCAATTTCTTTATGCTCTTCATTTCTAATACCGCCAGAGATTATTCCGACATCAGCTTCCGGAATTTCCAGTTTGTCTTTTTCTCCGGTTTGTCCATAATATTTATGGTCGGCCAGAACTGGAATGTGAACAAACTCAAGTTTTGATAAGAGATCGAGCAGTGGTTCACCAATGTCG
>CAZTXH010000338.1:0-2931 GCA_964617415.1 uncultured Rikenellaceae bacterium
CCTTTGTCATAGCGTTAACCTTTTTTGGTCAACGTATTTCAGGCATCGACAGGTTTATTCAATTAGTATTACAACAATATCCATAACATTTGTCATAGTAGGTCCGGTAAAGATATGCCCACCTGCAGATTTGAAAAAATTAAATGAATCGAAATCTGCAAGATAGAATTCAGGATCGATGTTATCTGCCCGGGCCTCATGTACAGTATTGGTATCCACAACAGCTCCTGCCATGTTTGTATCACCATCGTTTCCGTCAGTACCTGCTGACAGGAATGTTATTCCCGGTATATCACCAAGCCGTAATGCTGCTGTTAATGCAAGATGCTGGTTTCTTCCGCCCTTACCTTTGCCTTTTACATTCACTGTGAGCTCTCCACCGAAAAGCAGACAGGCCGGTTTTTGTACAGCATCGTCATTCTTATGTTTGAATATCATCTCCCTGAACCATGCACATGCACCTTCGGGATCTCCGAACAACTCATCAGTTAAAATAAAAGTATTAAATCCCAGATCTTCTGCTTCAGATTTTACCGACAAGAGTGCTGCTTTGTTGTCACCTGCAATAAGTGTGACTGCCTTTTCGAAAACAGGATCATCAGGTTTTGGTGTCTCCGCCCTGCTACCGTGGACACCTTCATGGAGATATTCCAGTAATCCGGGTGACATCTCGTCTGCAAGGTTATATTTTTCAATTACGTTAATAGCATCATGAAAAGTAGAGTTATCAGGTACCGTGGGTCCTGAAGCAATTATATCCATTTTGTTACCTGTAACATCTGATATCAGCAATGTTACCGAAGAAGCCGGCCATATACGCTTCGCCAGTTGTCCTCCCTTTACTTTCGAAAGATGTTTCCTGACACTGTTTATCGCGGCTATATCTGCCCCGCAATGTACAAGCAGTTTATTCAGCCGTATTATCTCTTCCGGTGTTGTATTTTCCGGGTAATCGGCCATCAATGATGATCCTCCCCCTGAAAACAAACAGATAACAAGGTCATTTTCCGTAGCTTTATCGGCTATCATTAAAATCTCCTCAGTGGCTTTAAAGCTGTTTCGATCGGGTAACGGATGACCCGCTTCAGATACTTTTATTTTCCTGAGTTTACAATAATGGTCATATTTAGTGATTATATGTCCTTCTGTTATTCTCATGCCGGGAGTGTTTTCAACATAATGACCCATTGCAGCACTCGCTTTTCCGGCACCCAGAATGTATACATTTTCAATCTTCTCAAGGTCAAAACTCTGATAACCTATTTTCAATATTGATCCTCGTACTGAAAACAGATCTCCTATTAGTTTTCCCGGAAGCACTCCCTTGACTCCTGCAAGAAAAATATGTTCTGCTTTTTCGCGGTTATTCATTGAGATAGTGATGAAATATTAAAATAATGTCTATAAAGAAAAATTAATATATATAGTATATATACTAACAAATATAAAAAGATTCCTCGCTAACGCTCGGAATGACAAGTCGTTATTTAAGGTAATTGGGAAGAAGTGGCGATTCGTCAGTTTTTTCATCATTTTTATGCAAGACAAGAGCGAATCGCCACTTCTTCCCTTAATCTCAACAAAAAAAATAGTCATTCCGAATCCTGATCCCGAGTACTCGGGAGGGATGAGGAATCTTATAATTTTTAATAAACATTTCCTACACTTATAAAAGAAACAATGAAAAAATCCATATAAAGATAAAAACAACTATTCCCATAACAAATGTTGAGGATGAATATACTCTCAGTGTTGTATTAAGGTTGAGATCAGAAAACCTGGAAATGACCCAGAAGTATGAGTCATTGGCATGAGAAACAAACATTGAACCTGCTCCCATTGACAGCATTGTGAGTATACGTCCTGTTTCGGAATCAAGTCCGAGCATTTGCAGCATCGGCAGAACGAATGAAGCAGATGTTATTATGGCAACGGTTGATGAGCCCTGGGCGGTTTTCATAACTGCTGCAATAAGGAAAGGAATTACCAGTCCCGCACCTGTACCGGCAAGAATCTTGCCTGCTTCCTCACCTATTCCCGTAGCTTTAATAACCATTCCAAACATACCACCGGCAGCGGTTACAATCAATATCGGTCCTGCTTTCTCTATGGCATCAGTAAAGACAGAGTTTATCGAGTCAATATTAATTTTCCTGATTAGAAAGAGACCAATACCCGCACCGATTGCGAGGGCAAAGACAGGTTCACCCGGAAACCGGAATATCCTGTAGATCAGACTTATATGTTCTTTATCAAAGAGAAGTACCAGCGATTTAACAGATATAAGCAGAAGAGGAACCACGATAGGGAGAAACGACATCAAAGCTGATGGCAGATTATCCATTGTCTCCTCTTTACCTGAGACAATTTCCGGAGCAGGCTTATAGTTTTTGTTTCTTATGATCAATCTGCTCCAGAACCATGCACTTAAAGCTCCGGGTACAGCAAAGAGTATCCCTGCAATAATAAGGTTCCCTACATTTGCATTAATAATACCGGCTGCGGCGAGGGCTCCCGGATGTGTAGGTATGAGACAATGAACCGCATAGAGAGATGTAGCCAGAACAGTCGCCATGAAGGGCATTGCAATTTTTGACCGGAAACTGAATGATTTTGCCAATCCGCTGAGAATAATAAATCCCGAATCGCAAAATATTGTCAGTCCTGTGATAAATCCTGTAATCCCCAGTGCCTGTGCACTTCTGTTTATTCCGGTTTTTGAAAGAATATAATTTGCAATACTTAGAGTAGCCCTGGTCTTATCAAGAATGATCCCGATCATAGCGCCGAAGATTATCAGGAATCCTATTGAAGCCATGGTACTGCCGAAACCCTCTTTTATTGTATTTACAATTGTGTCGGGTGGTAATGTTGTGAAAGCCAGGAATACCGACACCAGAAAAAGCGCAACAAAGGCTTTCAGCTTAAGTT
>CAZTXH010000339.1:0-2929 GCA_964617415.1 uncultured Rikenellaceae bacterium
ATGTAGGTTTAAGGACGTCACCACTGGCAGCCTCTACAAGAAGAGCGCCTACTATAGGTCCTGTACATGAGAAAGAGATTATAACGGTTGTCAATCCCATAAAAAAGGTTGCCAGTAAACCTCCTTTATCGACTCTTGAATCACTGCCTGTAACCCATTTATTCGGAAGCATAATCTCGAAAGCCCCAAAAAATGAAATTGCAAAAAGAAGGAATAATCCAAAGAAGATGATATTTGGTATCCAGTGAGTGCTCAACGTATTTGCAAAACCTGCACCGGCACTTGTCAGTGAGACAATTATCCCTAACGAGGAATAGATCAGTATTATTGAAATCCCAAAAAGTATTGCCTTAAGAATTGATAAGCTCCTGTTTTCCGATCCTTGTGAAAAAAATGCAACGGTCATTGGTATTATTGGGAATACACACGGAGTCAGTATCCCGGCAAAACCTGCTAAAAGTGAAATAATGAAAAAACCAAGCATCCCCTTCTTACTATCTGTCTGACTAACACCACTGTGAGTTGTTATTTGCTGTTCAGCATCAGGATCATGAATTCTTATTTCAAATGCTATATCATTTGGAGGTGAACATTTCGTATTATTACAAGCCATATAAGTTACTTCACCTGTAACTGTAAATGAAGCAGATTCAGATGTTATCTCCTGCCTGAACTCTGCTTTATTGCTGAAAGATTTTATTGTAAAACCAAAAGCCTCATCAAAAATCTCCTCGGGAGCAATAGCTTCCCTTGGTTCCCCCGTTAATGAAAAATCGTCATTTGTATCAAACCTGAAGGATGTAGGTATGGGTCCTCCTTCAGGAATATCCATAGAATATATGTGTGAACCATTTTCTATATTAGCCGTAAAGACCAACTCATACAGGTTATCCCCCTTTTTCTCATACCCGAAATTCCATGTAACAGGATCGAAAATCTGGGCTCTAAGTGGAAGTAATAATAAAATACTTAATAAGACCAGAATCAACTTTCGTTTAATCATGTCATTGATTATTACTGAATTTAAAAATAACAAACATTTAACAATTTTGGAGTAAAAATGTTAATGAGGATTCTTAATTGCATTCAAACATAAAGGAGTATTTAAAAGGTTCTAAAATAAATCATGTAAGATCTATTTCATTACCATCCCTGTCAAAGAAATGATATTCAAGCATATGATATGATGTAACAGCCTGTACTTTCAGGTTAATCCGATATTTCAGGTTCCATTTAAGACAAACAGAGAATGGCCCTTTCCTGAGGAATGCTGCAACAAATGGGTGAACATTTAGTATCAGCCTTTTTGTTTTAATTTTATCGACTAAGGATACAAGTCTTCTTTCAAGTTCATCTGTAAACAGTATTGTTGGCCTGGTTTCACCCGTACCCTGACAAACAGGACATTTCTCATCTGTGATAATGTTCATTTCCGGCCGTACTCTTTGCCGTGTTATCTGCATTATACCGAATTTTGTCAATGGCAGTATGTTGTGTTTCGTTCTGTCGCCTGACATCAGTTCCTTCATCCCGTCAAAAAGGATTTGTTTATTTTCGTTTGTCTGCATATCGATAAAATCGATAACAATAATACCCCCCATATCTCTCAAGCGAAGTTGCCGTGCGATCTCTTTTGCAGCTTCCATATTAACTGCCAGTGCATTAGACTCCTGATCGTCACCTTTTCTGGAACGATTACCGCTATTGACATCAATAACATGCAGAGCTTCCGTATGCTCTATTATCAGGTATGCCCCGTACTTGAAAGAGACAGTTCTTCCAAAAAGAGATTTTATCTGTTTATTGATTCCATATTGATCAAATATCGGGAGACTGCCTTTATAAAGCTTTACAATCTTAGCTTTTTCCGGAGCTATTTCTCTGATATATTTCCTTATATCTTCAGCAAATAAGGCATCATTAACATGTATGCTGTTAAATGTGACATTAAGCATATCACGCAGGATAGTGGTGGTCCTGTTCAGCTCCCCGATAAATAGTCGTGGGATTTTTGTCTCTTTTTTCAGATTATAAAAAGACGATTCCCATTTACGGACCAGTTCACGTAATTCATTATCCAGGACAGCAACTTTCTTCCCTTCTGCAACAGTCCTGACAATGACACCGTAGTTTTTTGGTTTTATACTTTGAAGAAGTGTTTTGAGACGATTCTTCTCCTCTGGTGACTCAATTTTAGATGATACGGATACCTTATCGGAATATGGTATGAGTACAAGGTTCCTGCCTGCAAGGGATATTTCGGAAGATAATCTTGGTCCTTTTGTGGAAATGGGCTCTTTGGTAATCTGGACAATTACAGTTTGTCCCTGGGTCAGGACATTATTAATCTTCCCGTCTTTATCGATATCTTCTTCAGGCTTAAACTTATGTACCGGAATTATCCTTCCTTGTCTCTGCAGAGCTGTCAGGTAGTATTTGTGCAGTGTTCTAAATTGAGCACCAAGGTCCAGATAATGTAGAAATGCATCACGTTCGTAACCCACATTAATAAAAGCAGCATTCATTCCGGTCATTATCTTTTTCACTTTTCCAAGATATATATCCCCGACCGAATACTTAATACTTCTTTTTTCCTTGTTTAGCTCTATTAACTGCTTGTCTTCCAACAAAGCCAGAGCAACCTCGGAATCTTTTACATCAATAATCAGATCCTTGCTTGTCACTTCCTCTTTTGATCTGAGTTAATTGCTTTCCAGCTGTTTTCAACTTCCACATAAAATAAACCTAAAGATCACAGGACCTTTAGGTTTAATATATACTCTGTCATTACGACCACCCTATGATCTGTTACCTACTTCTTCTTATGTCTGTTCTTCCGTAAACGTTTCTTTCGTTTATGGGTGGCCATCTTATGTCGTTTTCTTTTTTTCCCGCTTGGCATAAGAATTACTTAACGTTTGATTTAACC
>CAZTXH010000340.1:0-2920 GCA_964617415.1 uncultured Rikenellaceae bacterium
ACTTTGCAGTATTGATAATTACTCCGTCCAGATCAAAAATAGAGGCTCTTATATTATCTACTTTTTTTGTCATCAATATCATTCACAAATTTTACCATGATAGCGGCAATTATCATTGATACGCCACCTGAAATAAGGGCATTCATTGTATTGCCATCAAAAAGATGTTTTACCATACTTCCAAGAATGCTTGCGGCCAATATCTGGGGAATGACAATGAAGAAATTGAAAATGCCCATATATACACCCATTTTATTTTGCGGCAGTGCTCCGGTTAACATTGCATATGGCATTGAAAGAATACTTGCCCATGCAAGACCAATTCCGGTCATTGGAAGAATAAGTAACCAGGGATTACCGACGAGGCTTATTGATATGAGACTTAAACCTCCTATTGCAAGACATATTGAATGTGTTATTTTTCTGCTTGTTACTCTGGCAAGTACAGGTAGCAGAAAAGCAACTACAGCGGCTATGCCATTATAAACTCCAAATAGTACCCCTACCCAATTGGCTCCTTTATTATATGCAAGTGATGTGGTATCGGATGTTCCATAAATATGAGATGTAACAGCAGAAGTTGTATATATCCACATAGAAAAAAGGGCAAACCATGTGAAGAATTGTACTACAGCAAGCTGACCCATGGTTGCAGGCATATTCCTCAAGTCAGTAAGTATTGAATTAAGGCCATTATTATCTTTACCAGCTGACTTCAGCACACCTGCTATCAGTTGAAGGAAGCCAAAAAGAGAAATACCTCCCGTGATTATATAAAGTTCCTTTTCAAGGTCAACCCCGGTAAGGAAAAATGTAAGAATTAATCCTGTTCCAAACCATACTAAGCCGGGAATATAAAAATTGACTTTTCTTTCTACAATTCTGGTTTGATCCTCCTCATGTTCCAACAGTTCTTTCCCGCCTTTCTCGAATTCCTCAAGTTCTTCAGGAGAATATTCTTTTGTGCGTATCACTGTCCACAAGACAGTCAGGAAAAAGACACAGGCACCAAGATAAAATGAAAGTTTTACATTCAGCGGGATAAGTTTGCCCGGTGATGGTTCTGTAGGCACATTGAACCAGTTTGTAAGAATATAAGGAAGCAGTGATGCTACCACTGCGCCAGTACCTATAAAAAAGCTCTGCATTGCAAAACCTTTTGTTCTCTGTTCTGATGAAAGCATGTCGCCTACAAATGCCCTGAACGGTTCCATAGAAATATTTATTGAGGCATCCATTATCCAGAGTGTTCCAGCAGCAACCCATAAGGCCGGTGAATTGGGCATTAATATCAGTGCCAGTGAAGCCAGAATGGCTCCTGTAAGAAAATATGGTCGGCGCCTGCCCATGCGATTCCATGTCCTGTCACTCATGTGACCGATAATCGGCTGGATAATTAATCCTGTAACAGGTGCAGCCACCCATAGTATGGGAATATCATCAACTTTTGCTCCGAGGGTTTCAAAGATCCTGCTTACATTTGCATTCTGAAGTGCAAAACCAAACTGAATCCCTAAGAATCCAAAGCTCATATTCCATATCTGCCAGAAAGTCAGACGAGGTTTTGTTTTTTTCATTTTCTATATATGTGTTTGTAAAAGAGGCTGAGATTGTAAGAATTCTACTCAAAAATATGAAAATGATCATTATAAAAACTCTGTATGTCATTTATTTTCACACAGATTCGTTAATTAGCAGGCTAATGAATCAGAATAACCTTGTTTCAAACGTTTTCTGAAAAATAAAAAAAAATCTGTTATAAAAATTTTTTATTGTACGAGAGTAAATTTAAGACTGAATCCAAAATTTGTATTGGAAGTAGGGAATGTATTTGCCACAAATGGATTATTCATTGTGTGATCGGCAAAGATCTGCAGGTTAAACCTGTCACTCAGAATATAATCGGCAGTAATTCCTGTTGTAAAGACTTTTTGGCCCGCGACAGGCTGATTTACGTCCTCTATCAGTTTCCTTGCAAGTGTTTTATTATCACGTATTGATAGGTCGAACTGCAGGTTCAGGTCACTCCTGAGTATCCTCTGTCTACCATCTGTTCTGAGTACTATCTGTACCTGATCAAACCTGTAACCGGCACCAATTACTATTTCATTTGTACGGGCATCTGCTATCTGGTTACTTGTAAGATTAAGCGATATAGTACGTGATTTTCTCCATTCAAACCGGGTTGTCAGGCTGTTTTTCCAGTTCATGACAATATTTATCAATGGACTGAACTGCTCATTAATGGTAACAACATCGATCTCATACTGAGGTATATAGTTATTCTGAAGATCCCTTATTGAGCTAATGCCATAAGTATTTTCCAGATAGTTCAGGTTGGTAGTATAGCTTCCGATCTGAAAGGTACTCCTGTATTGATGTGAAATATTTATGGAACGGAATACACGCTGTACAAATTCAAACTTTGATAGCCCGTCAAATGTAATTCGCCAGTTTGGCATCATTCTCAATGCCGAGGGAAAAGTCGCAAGAGACACTTTCTCCGGATCTGATTTAGTATATGCAGCAAGAAATGCAGGTATCATTACCTCTCTTGATGTTTTTCCATATCCGCTTTTGTATGGCCCCTCTATCGGGTCTCCGGTTACAGGATCAATATCAGGATTATATTCCGGATCAACTCCGGATCTCTCCCTTGCTCTTCTCTCGGAAATAATTACCAGGTTCTCCTTGAATGCTTTAAAAGTCGGGGATATATAATTGTCTTTCTTGGAGATTTTTTCAAATGCGGTACCCCATGATATTACTGATATTGAGAAATTTCCATTTACAATTCTGTTGCGGGTACTATCGGGAAAATTACCATTGTCATCAGCTATATAATATGAACTTACTCCTTCAAGAAATCTCCTGTCGGCATTTACATCAATCCTTAAACCGGGGAATGGTTCGATCATAC
>CAZTXH010000341.1:0-2908 GCA_964617415.1 uncultured Rikenellaceae bacterium
CATTTGAATAGTATGCTTTAAGTAACATTTTTCCGTTTGGATGAAACATCAGCCATTCACCTTCGCGTTTATCATTAATGTACTTTAATTTCTCCGCAACCGTTCCGTCGGGATAATACTTTATCGACTCACCATTTCTCAGGTTTTTTGAATAATCCTCTTCACATATCAGGTATTCTTCACTTAATTCAGAATAGAATTTCCATTTTCCTTCTTTCATCTGTTTAATATATCTGCCTTCAGATGATATGAATCCATTGGGATGGTAGAATATTGCATCAGTTGTGTCGCCGTCATTACTATAGATAAGAACTGATCTCAGGGAATTATTTTTATAATATCTTTTGAATTCGCCTACAGGATGATCATCTTTGAAAACTCCTTCGTACATTGTATTACCATTTGGATACTTTTTTATCCAGTATCCCTGTTTCATTCCCAGGTGGTCGATCCGATTTGTATCTGTTACTGCCTGACCTGTTGCAAGGACAGAAATTGCCAATAAAGATATTATTATAAAGGTTTTAATATTCATGGAAAAGAAATGTAAAACGTACAGGTAGAAGCGTAATGCATTACGTTTCTACCTGTTATTTTACTTCCTCAAAATCTACATCAGTAACTTCGTCATCGCCTGATTTCGAATCGCCTCCGGTTTGATCCTGTCCAGGTTGTTCAGGGCCTGGCTGACCGGCTCCCTGACCTGATGCCTGGGCATTTTTATATATTTCTTCTGAGGCTGACTGCCATACTTCATTCATGTTTGCAAGTGCCTTGTCGATAGCTTCCGGGTCCTGACTTTTATGTGCTTCTTTAAGTTTAGCAAGAGCATCTTCAATTGCTGGTTTCTTGTCGGCAGGTATCTTATCACCAAACTCCTTAAGCTGCTTTTCAGTAGTAAAAATCATACTGTCGGCCGCATTGATCTTATCGGCCTTAACTCTTGCCGTTTTATCGGCTTCAGCGTTTGCCTGTGCCTCTTCACGCATTCTCTTTATTTCATCTTCGCTCAAACCTGAAGATGCTTCTATTCTGATTCTCTGTTCTTTACCGGTACCGCGATCTTTAGCTGCCACATGTAAGATTCCATTGGCATCAATATCGAATGTCACCTCGATCTGAGGTACCCCCCGAGGTGCAGGTGGAATACCATCAAGATGAAAACGTCCGATTGTTTTATTTCCTGCTGCCATAGGCCTTTCACCCTGGAGTACATGTATCTCGACAGATGGCTGACCATCCGCAGCAGTTGTGAATACCTCAGTTTTTTTGGTAGGTATGGTTGTATTGGCTTCTATAAGTCTGGTCATGACACCACCCATTGTTTCAATACCTAATGATAGAGGTGTTACATCGAGAAGCAGCACATCCTTTACTTCTCCTGTCAGTACTCCTCCCTGTATTGCTGCACCTATTGCCACAACTTCATCAGGATTAACTCCTTTCGAAGGTGCTTTGCCAAAGAATTTCTCAACAAGTTGTTGAATTACAGGTATACGTGTTGAACCACCAACAAGCAGAACCTCATCTATGTCGGATGCCTTATACCCTGAATCATCAAGTGCTTTCTGACACGGTTCTATACATGACTGGAAGAGCTTATCACATATCTTTTCAAAATTTGCACGTGTCAGTGTTTTGACAAGGTGTTTTGGAATTCCGTCAACAGGCATAATATAGGGCAGGTTTATTTCCGTGGAAGTTGTGCTTGAAAGCTCAATTTTAGCTTTTTCTGCTGCCTCTTTTAGTCGCTGAAGTGCCATCGGATCTTTTCTTAAATCAATACCTTCATCTTTGATGAACTCTTCAGCCAACCAGTCAATGATAAGGTGATCAAAATCATCACCTCCAAGGTGTGTGTCACCGTTTGTTGCTTTAACTTCAAAAACACCATCTCCCAATTCGAGTATGGAAATATCGAAAGTACCACCACCAAGGTCAAAAACGGCTATCTTAAGGTCCTGCGACTTCTTGTCGAGTCCGTAGGCTAATGATGCGGCTGTAGGTTCATTTATGATCCTTTTTACGTTAAGTCCGGCTATCTCTCCGGCTTCTTTAGTAGCCTGGCGTTGCGAATCGCTGAAGTATGCCGGAACAGTTATAACAGCATCAGTAACCTCTGAACCCATATAATCTTCTGCTGTCTTCTTCATTTTCTGCAGTATCATTGCCGATATCTCCTGTGGTGAATAAAGTCTGTTCTCGATCTTTATCCTTGGAGTATTATTTTCACCCTTTGTAACCTTATATGTTACTCGCTTTATCTCTTTGTCAAGTTTGTCATATGTTTCTCCCATGAATCTCTTTATGGAGTAAACAGTATTTTTTGAGTTAGTGATTGCCTGTCTTTTTGCCGGATCACCTACTTTACGTTCATTTTTTTCAACAAATGCAACAATCGAAGGAGTGGTTCTTTTTCCTTCACTGTTAGGAATTACAACAGGTTCATTGCCTTCCATAACAGAGACACATGAGTTTGTTGTCCCTAGATCTATACCAATTATCTTTCCCATTTTATAATTATTTACAATGTTTCTTATTTAATATATTTTTTATGCAATGATTATGCCATTCGGATTTCCTGACAAAACGGCAGTAATATTTCCCCAAACTGCCAGAATTAAAAGAATTTAATACCTTTGTGATCTGTAAAAACATCTTAATAATTATGTCGATACACAAGACTGTAAAAAAGGTTACCACTCATGTACTTAATGAGATGAAGCTTAAAGGTGAGAAGATCGCAATGCTCACTGCATATGATTATTCTGTTGCCAGGATACTTGACGAAGCTGAGATTGATGTTATTCTGGTAGGCGATTCCGCATCGAATGTAATGGCAGGATTTGATACCACTCTTCCGATAACCCTTGATAACATGATATATCATGCTGCATCGGTTGTGAGG
>CAZTXH010000342.1:0-2905 GCA_964617415.1 uncultured Rikenellaceae bacterium
TATCAAGGTCGCTGCTTTTCCGAAAGCTTCTCCCAGAAGTGCCCCTATAAAGAGTGAAGGGGCAAAAATACCTCCTGATCCTCCTGAGCCAAGGGTAATAGATGTTGCAAGGATTTTCAAAAATACCAGGGTTAATATGACACCAATCACCAATTCTCCGTTAATAGTATTCTCGATAACATCATATCCTACACCAAATACCTGCGGGAATAATAGACCTATTCCTCCTATCATTAATCCACCAAGTGCAGGTTTAAGGTATTGTGGCATTTTAATAATGTTAAATATATCTTCGGTCTTGTAAAGTGTTTTGATGAACAATAATGCTGCCAGGGCTGTAAACAGTCCGAATACGAAATAATAGGGCATATCACCAATGCTGTAAAGCTGAAACGGAGGTGTGTGGAAAGCAGGATGATCACCAAGGAAAGACCTGGATATAACTGTAGCAGTTACAGATGAAAGTACTACTGATGAAAAGTTCTTAAGTCCGTATTCCCTGAGGACTATTTCAAGGGCAAAGAATATACCTCCGAGGGGGGCATTGAAGGTTGCTGCAATCCCTGCACCTGCCCCGCATGCCACAAGTGTTTTGGTTTTCTCTTCAGTCATATTAAAAAGCTGCCCGATAGATGATCCCAGAGCAGAGCCGATCTGAATTATTGGCCCTTCCCTTCCTGCCGAACCTCCGGTACCAATGCAGATCGATGATGCAAGGGTTTTTATGATGGCTACTCTTGGTCTTATTCTTCCTCCGTTGGTAACCATCGCATTTATCACTTCCGGTACTCCGTGTCCTTTGGCTTCCCTGGCAAGAAAATATATTATAGGTCCAACCAGCAATCCGCCGATAGCAGGAAGGATTATTACATAATAGTGACCCATGAATCCCAGTAAATTTTCACCCTTTACAAAAAACAGATTGTTGATCTGTAGTATTAACCACCGGAAGAATATTGCACCGAAACCAGCACCAGTTCCAATAAGAATTGAAAAAATGAGTAAGAAACTGGCATCCGAAGTACGAAGGAAATAAATTAAATCCTTTGCCTGTTTCCTTAAATTTATTCTTGTGATCTTTTTGAATTTAAACCATTTCATTCTTCCAGTAACCTTTCTTGTTCTTCTTAGTGTAATTTTTTTACCCTTTTTTCAATTTTCTTCCTGATTTTCTTATAAGCTGGCGGAGGACCTACTCCCAGTTCCTTGCCGTCAATATAAATAGAATCTGTTATTCCCCATTCTTCAACAATATCCCTGTTTTCGACAGTATCAAATTCCTGAAGGTTGATCTTGCCGGGGAATTCCATGCAGGCTCTTTTCGCTCTTTCACAGCTGATATTCATCGTCTGGCACCATCCGTTCCTGAACATTGTAACATTTACTTTTTCCACACCTTTGACAGGATGCTTTATAACTTTCATGAATCTTGGGGGAGTTGCATTTTCATTGAATTGTTTCCAAAGCATTCTGATAATTCCTGTTTTATCGATAGTCCTATATCCCTGTTTTTTGAACCATGAAGCACGCATAAAAACAGGAATTATTAGTCCCCAGGTCACAATTCCGTCTGCCCCAAGCTGCTTTACATCTTCTTCAGCAGCTTTCAGCAGAGCTTTACCCATTCCCTTTTTCCTGAAATCTCCTCGTCCCTCCTTATGGCCATGTACCCAGATACAGAGAACCACATATAAGTTTTGTCCTGTAAAGGTAGAATATTCGATCGGTACATATTGAATCATACCTCCGATGATCCCATTATCGTCCTGGGCGAGTTTTACTCTTAATCCTTTATTTTTCATGTAGTTGTACCATTTCTGTTTCTGGTCCCCGGCTTCCTTCATATCTTCGGAATATTCCTCGAGGCAGCAGAAAAAGTTGTGTTCGGTTTCGCGGGTGATATCAACAATTTTCATTTTATTAAATAATCGGATTAAACCTGCCAAAGTTATATTATGTTTATATGAGAGGCAATTTTTTTTTTGGTTTCAGGTTGGAAAAATGCAACCAGGAACTAGCAACCAGGAACCTGCAACTCATTTTTTATCCTCTTCTTTACAATCGACCATGATTCAGTTATAAGAAAACTCTCTTCCATATAGCCGATCATCATCTCAAATCTTTTCATTGGTACAGCAAAGGTTAGTACATTTTCTGGCACACATGGCCGGGCAGAAATATCAAACATTCCAATAACAGCCCTTTGCCTTTCTGTAAGATTTTCCAGGTAAGGATGATGTACTATCGTACCACAACCTGATCCAAAAGGTGTAATTGTACCATTGGGTTCAGTCTGGTCAAAATTAGCGAGTGTAAATAATCCTGATATAACATCAGGCTTTGCAAAAAAGACAACGACTTCGGGATCATCTTCATCTGTGAGTTTGTCCCATCTTTTGAAGACAATATTTTTCCCTTCTACAGGTAGTTTTTTCTGGTTTTTCATTATCTCCTTAACCATTTCCGGTGTACGGATATATCGCTCACCTTCCATCAGGTCATTTCCACAGGAAAGAAAGTATTCAAACCCGGGTCTCATTTTATCCAGGTATCCCAGGTATCTTTTCGCACCCATGCACTTGATCCTTTCTTCGTTGTATACCAGTGATTTCCCGCTTCTTACTTTAGAGAGTTCACAGATAATACAACTTCTTCCTTTTGGAATTTCTGCCCAATCAGCTCCCCCTGTTCCTTCAGTGTAATAAAAGACAATGGGAAGTTCGGCATTGACAAAGTATTTCTTCCATAAATACAGGAATTCTTCTTTCAATGTTATATTCATTTAGACTGGTTTATTTTAAGTAAATGTATACTTTTTATAAATAGAATTAAATCCCTCTCCTCTGGTAGAGATATTTAGTGTAACTAGATTTGGAATATTTTCATGTTTTTATCACGTTTCTAT
>CAZTXH010000343.1:0-2887 GCA_964617415.1 uncultured Rikenellaceae bacterium
CCTTTGTTACCGGATCAACTATATCAGCAATTACACTGATCGTAGGCTCTTTAAGAAATGGATCCATTTTTGCTGTAGAAGGATCAGGAATTGCTAACATATCCGATTTATGAATATCCTGCCATCCTCTGATTGATGATCCATCAAAACCTAAACCCTCTTTAAAAGTGTCTTCATCCCATAACTCTATAGGATAACAACAATGTTGCCATGTTCCCAATAAATCGACAAATTTGAGATCGACCATCTCGGCCCCATTTTTTCTTGCAAAATCTAAGAACTCTTTTGGTGTCATAAAAAATATTTATTAATGGTTAAAATAATTGTAATCAACTATATTATTCCCTGTTTTTTCTTTTTAATAGCATTTTAACCTTGCAAAGATAAAAAAAAATTGATATCTGAAACTTTTTTTATATTTTTTTTAAATATATGCTCATTTTTTATGGGGGCTCTTTTACTATTATATCTCTTTTTTAAGAACAGAGGGGGTTATTTATGGGGTAGTATGCTAATTTTTTAAATTTTGTAATATTTAAACCTAATCTTCTGCGTTAACAAATATTGAATAACATCATACTATGATATTTTCTATCAATCCATATTCTGCAGTAATTTTGTTATATTTGTCGCCTGATTTTAAACAGGTATTTACTATTAATCTTTAAACATTTATTGATGTCAGCAATTCAGTTTTTAAGGGAAAAAGCAGGTATTCTGGTAGCAGTGATTATTGGCGTTTCTCTTCTTCTTTTCGTCATAGGGGATTTCTTTGGTCGCGGAACAGGACAGAGAAGGAAGGCACGTGAGTATTATGAAATCGGGGAGATAGCCGGGAATCATATTTCTTACCAGGATTATGAACAAAGAGTCCAGAACCTGTTTGAAATATATAAGCTTTCGGGTACAACAACAATTGATGAAGCAACTGCCGAATCGATAAGGGAACAGATATGGCAACAAATGGTCAGGGAAGAGATACAGGATAAGCAATACGATGATTTGGGTATTGGAGTAAGTACTGAAGAGGTTGATGAACTGGTACTCGGAAATGATCCTCATCCTATTGTAAGGCAGTTATTCACCGATCAATCCACTGGTTTTTTCAATAAATCTTTTCTTATTAATTTCCTTAAACAGATAGAAATTGATGAAACTGCAAAAAAATACTGGCTTTTCTTTGAAAATGAGATTGTCAGTGACAGAATGAATACCAAATACAATAACCTGGTGGCCAAGGGATTATATGCAACAACAAAACAGGCTGAATTTGATATGAGTCTTGCCAGTGCAACGGTTGACTTCAGTTACATTCAGAAAAACTATGCTGCAATACCTGATTCTATCGTTAATATTACTAACAAGGATATAGAATCTTATTACTCAAAACATAAAGAGACATTTAAGCGAAATGCCCTGAGGGATATTGAATATGTTACTTTTGATGTAATACCTTCTGAGGAGGATATCAGACAATCTGAAGAGTGGATAAATGATATTGTTGAGGAGTTTAAAGAATCATCAGATCCTGTCCAGTTCATAAACCTAAATGCTGACACCCGTCATCCGGACCAGTTTCTCACAATTGAAAATGTCCCTGAGAACCTCAGGGATTTCGTTAAGAAAGAAGATAAATCAGCAATATTTGGTCCATACAGGGAAGGTGATTACTTCAAGGTTGTTCGTTTGCTTGATGTTGCCAACAGGCCCGATTCAGTACATGTAAGGCATATTCTGCTTCCACCGGAACAAAGCACCACTCTGGAACAGACTAAAGAGAAGGCTGATAGCCTGATAAACCTTATCAGGAGTGGTACTCCATTCGAAATACTGGCAATGGAAAATTCTGTCGATCAAGGATCTGCACAGGTTGGAGGTGATCTTGGCTGGTTCCCCGAAGGCATGATGGTTACTCCTTTCAACAATGCCTGTTTTGAAGGTAAAAAGGGAGAAATTGTAACTGCAGAAACCTCATACGGAATTCATATCATAGAGATCCTTGATCAGTCACGAAAATCAAGAAAATATAATATTGGAACTGTTGACAGGAAGATAATTGCGAGTTCAACCACCAACCAGAAGATATATAGTGAAGCCAGTCAGTTTGCGGGAACAAACAATACTCTTGAGAAATTCAATAATGCAGTTGCTGAGCAGAACCTCAATAAAAGGATTGCAAACAATGTGACTCCCCAACAGAAAACACTTCCTGGTCTTGAAAATCCAAGATCACTGATTATTTCATTATTCTCGGCTGACGAAGGTAAAATCATTCTTGATCCATCCGAGCAGGCTGTTTTTGAAATAAGTGATAAGTATGTTGTTGCATTCTGTACAGCGGTTCAGGAAGAGGGTATTGCTCCGTTAGAAGATGTTGAAAATGATATCAGATTCATTCTACTTAAAGATAAAAAGGCTGAAATCATTTCTGATGAATTAAAAAATTATGTTCAGGAGAGTAAGGATCTTGATGAGATTGCTTCTGAAATGAAGCTTAATATACAGGAGGCCACTCAGGTAAATTTCAGATCATACAGTATTTCCGGTGTTGGTAATGAGCCTGCTCTTATTGCGGCTGCTTCGGCTGCAGATCAGGGTACTTTAGCCGGTCCTGTAAAAGGAAATAACGGAGTCTTTATGATTCATGTAAACAATGTTACTGCCACTGCAGAGGATGATTTGGAGCTTTTACGTGAAAGGCTGATGGCAACCTTCCAGATGAGAGGTAATTATGAAGCCTATGAGGCTCTCCGTAAGGATGCTGATATTGTTGACAAGAGATATAAGTTCTATTAATATACGATTTCCATAATAACAAAAAGCCCCTCAGGAAACTGAAGGGCTTTTATTTTAAAAAGTTGGCGACTACCTACTCTCCCACGATTGC
>CAZTXH010000344.1:0-397 GCA_964617415.1 uncultured Rikenellaceae bacterium
CCCGGTGAGAAAGTTATCATTTCGGGCTATGAATCCTTCGGTAAGAATGAGAAACTTGTTTTTAAAAAATAATGTAACCATTTCTAATACTAAAAGCAATGATAGAAACAAATGACCTCACAAAGATCTTCAGAACTGAAGAGGTTGAGACAACAGCTCTCAATAAAGTAAACCTTAGTGTTAAAGAGGGTGAATATGTCGCAGTAATGGGTCCCTCAGGATGCGGTAAATCAACTCTCCTTAATATCCTTGGATTGCTTGATAATCCTACTGCCGGAAGCTATATCTTTAACGGAACTGAAGTTGCGAACCTTAAGGAACGCGACAGAACAATCTTCAGAAAAGGCAATATAGGGTTTGTATTTCAGTCATTTAATCTTATTGATGAACTGAATGT
>CAZTXH010000344.1:407-2839 GCA_964617415.1 uncultured Rikenellaceae bacterium
GGCTCTGACAAGGATGAAGATAACCCACAGGGCAAAACACTTTCCACAGCAGCTTTCAGGTGGACAGCAGCAAAGAGTAGCTATTTCGCGTGCCGTAGTAGCAAATCCAAGTCTTATACTTGCTGACGAGCCAACAGGTAATCTCGATTCGAAAAATGGTATCGAAGTGATCAACCTTCTTCTGGAACTTAATAAAGAAGGAACTACAATCGTGATGGTTACCCATAACGACAGGGATGCAGGCTATGCCCACAGAATAGTAAATCTCTTCGACGGTAAGATCGTTAGTTAGGAATCGAATTTTTTGAGCTTGTTGTATAATGTCTGCCTTGTTAAACCGAGACTGGTAGCTGTAATACTGATGTTATTGTCATGTCTTTTAAGGCACTCCAGTATGAATTTCTTCTCCATCTCGGCAAGGGTGATCTCATGATGAGAAACACTTTTTGAAGAGGATTTCAACTCAAAATCAGAGGGAATAAGAACAGGCGATTCGCTCATAATAACAGCTTTTTCGATAACATGCTGTAACTCCCTCACATTACCTGGCCAGCTATAATTGGCCAGCTTTTCCAGGGCATGTGTATTTATTCTTACAGGATCCCTGTTATATTTTTCGCAGTAAACCTTCAGGAAATAGTTTGCCAGAATAGGGATATCATCAACCCTGTCGCGAAGAGGCGGGACATCTATGATTATAGTGTTTATCCTGAAAAGCAAATCCTCACGGAACCTTCCTTCTTCAACCATCTTGTCCGGGTCTCTGTTGGTAGCACATATCAGCCTTATATCAACAGGAATGTGCCTGTTTGAACCAACTCTCACAATCTCCCTGTTCTGCAGGGCGTTGAGAAGTTTTGATTGTGACCGGAGTGAAAGATTGCTTATCTCATCCAGAAACAGTGTTCCTCCTGCGGCAAGTTCAATTTTTCCTTTCCTGTCTTCCCGTGCATCGGTAAAAGCCCCTTTTACATGGCCAAAAAGCTCACTCTCAAAAAGTGTTTCGGTGATTGAACCCATGTCGACACTTATCATCAGCTCCCCTGCCCTAGCCGATAAATTATGTATTTCCCTGGCTATAAGCTCCTTACCCGTTCCATTCTCACCTGTTAGCAAAACATTGGCATCGGTTGGTGCAATTTTACGAACAATATTCATAACATTTATCATCGTGGGTGATGCTCCCTGAACAAGTTTATCTGTTCTCATATTCATAACTTTAATAATGACCAAAAATAATATAAAATGTCTAATTATTTTACAAAATAAAATATAGTCGCCCCCTGCAACATTTCATATAATTAAACGTCTTTATAATAAAACTTAAAAAGATGACTGTAGAATTATACCCCAACGAGATAGTTCTCAATGCCGGAGACACCAATCAGGTTATTGAAAATCAGAAAGTAGATGGCAAACTGATTGTAACAAACCAACGGATATATTTCAAAACGATAGATGAGTTGAAACAAAAATTTAACTTCGAAATCCTGTTTGAGAATATCTTGGAAGTCATTTTTTATAAGAAGAACCTGAGTTTTGTAAAGGGAATAAATGTTGTGACACGTGATGGAAAAAGTCACAGCTTTCCTCTTAAAAAACGTGATGAGATAGGTCAGCTTATCAATAAGATGTATTGATACCTGTCATTCATACCTCAGTGAATCAGCCGGATTCCTTCTTGCAGCGCTGAAAACCTTTGAAGTTATTGTCAGTAAAGTTGCAGCAAACATTATAAATGCAGATATTATCATTAAACCGGCATTAATATCTACATAATAATCCCAGATACTATCCATAAGTAACTCTGACATAAAATAACCCCCCGTACAGCCAAAAATCGTTGCAATAAGCAGGACAAAAAGAAATTTTCTACTTAACAGGAACATAAGTATAGGAATGGTAGCGCCCTGTATCTTTCTGATTCCTACCTCTTTTGTTCTTTTTATTATATCGAGCGATACCATATTATACATCCCTATCAATGACATGATTATTGCGACAATTGCAAGAAAAACACATACTTTCATTATACTGTCATTTATGTCTTTCTCTTCCTGCATGGTATCTTCCTGTGTAGTGCCGTTAAATACCTGGTTAGGTACAAGTTCCTTCCATTTCTGTCTTATATAATCGAGAACAGCAGGTATATTTTCCGGTTCAGCTCTGACTGCCAGGTTATAATGTTGAGTGTTATCGACTATCCTTAGCATCGTTGGCTCAATTTTTTCCCAGACTCCGTATATGTAGAAATCTTCAACCACTCCTATTATATTAATCCTTGTTGTATCATAGAGTGTTATTGTTTTTCCGACTGCATTATCCCAGCCAAAGTCACTGACAAATTTTTGGTTTACAACAACTGAATTATTTGATATATCAGCTTCCATCCTCGTATTATCAAATAGCCTGCCCTCTGCCAGTCTCAGGCC
>CAZTXH010000345.1:0-2826 GCA_964617415.1 uncultured Rikenellaceae bacterium
TTGCCTGTGTTACTACAAATTATCAAAATATTATTAATCATTACCGATAGTCATATAATTTTATAAGCATTTCCGATTTGGTTAATAATATCGGAAGCTATTAATGATTCATAGCCTGATTTAAGGGCTGCAATATCCCCTGCCTGGCCATGTAGGAATACACCTGTTAGTGAAGCATCGACAGGATCATATCCCTGGGCAAGCAATGAAAGTATCATTCCTGTTAGTACGTCGCCACTTGCTGCTGTTGCCATCCCCGGATTGCCTGTACTATTGAACCATATTTTCCCATCAGGTGTTGAAACCGATGTGTATGCACCCTTAAGTACAATAATAGAATTGAATTTTTTGGATAGTTCTATCTGTTTTTGTAATCGCTCATATCCACATGATGATTTTCCGGCCAGTCTGTCAAACTCACCCGGATGGGGTGTGAGAATTGTCAAAGGCTTTAAATCAGAAATCCACTCCTTATTTAATGCTAATATATTCAGAGCATCTGCATCGATTACCTGCGGTTTTTTACAATTCAGTAAGAATTCCCTGAGGGCTTTTTGGGATAATGATTCTGTTCCCATTCCGGGACCTATTCCTACAGCATCATACATATCAGTATCAGTAATTCCTGTGATATACTCTTCACCGGTATCCTGACTTATCATGGCTTCTGGGAAGGCACTCTGTATTATATCATTGCCTCCAGACGGGATATGGCAGGTAATAAGACCTGCTCCTGTTCTGAGAGCTGCATTAGCACCAAGTACAATTGCTCCCATTTTTCCATAAGATCCACCTATCAGTAATCCATGTCCGAATATTCCTTTATGATCGAACTTATGTCTCTCTTTCAGCAGCATTTTTACGAGTCCCTTCTCTATAAGGGAAAATGGGGTCTCAGTATTATTTATTGCCGTACTATTAAGTCCGATAGGCAATACATACCACATCCCGGTGTGTTTTTCATTTTCAGCAAACAAAAATGAGAGCTTTGGAAACTGGAAGCTGAGAGTGAAATCAGCATTAACAATATTCTCCGGAATATTTTTACAATTGTCTTCTCCGAACAATCCTGAAGGGATATCTATTGATATTACTGTAGAGCCTGATTCGTTGATCTTTTTTATTACCTCTGAAGCAAGGCCTTCTGCAGGTTTTGAAAGACCCGAACCGAATATTGCATCTATAATAACATCACCGGGATTTATAACAGGGAACTGATCAATATTTTTCAGTTCCTTGAATGGTACATTTGTCTCCTTTTCAATTCTTTTCCTGTTTGTTTCCCAGTCATTTGTTGTTTTATCAGCAAACTTTACGTAGAAAACCTCCGGTTCATATCTGTTCCTGGCCAGCATTCTCGCAAGCGCTAATCCATCACCTCCATTATTACCCGGACCAGCAAAGATTATTATCTCCCTTGACCTTTCAAATCTTTCGACATACCACTCATACAACTTGCCGGCTGCACGTTCCATAAGGTCAATTGAAGCTATTGGTTCATTGATGATTGTATACTCATCAATCTGTCTTACCTGGTCGCACCGGAATATTTTCATACTGCATGAATCAATTATTTACAAATTTAAACTCTTCGGCCATTAATAAAAAAAGATTAATATATTTGTTACCGGTCAGACACTGAATTGCTCTGCTTAATTCAGTTATACCTGATCCTGAGTGAACATACAATTAACAACCAAAAAAGAATAACATGCTTAAGAATCACCCAAAAGGATTACTTGTTGCCTTCTTTTCCAATATGGGAGAAAGATTTGGATTCTATACAATGATGGCAATTCTGGTACTTTTTCTTCAGGCCAAGTACGGACTACCTGCAAATCAGGCTGGTGATATTTACAGTTGGTTCTACTTCAGCATTTATGCACTGGCACTGGTTGGCGGTATTCTTGCCGATGCAACAAAACAATATAAGCTCGTAATTCTTGCTGGGATCGTAATAATGTTCGCGGGATATATTTTAATCGCAATTCCCGGAATGACCCTCACAATTACAATAATAGGCTTAATGATCATTGCATTAGGTAACGGTCTTTTCAAAGGCAATCTCCAGGCTGTTGTGGGACAGATGTATGATGATCCGAAATACTCTAAGTTCAGGGATACAGCATTCATGATCTTTTATATGGGTATAAATATAGGCGCTTTTTTTGCACCATTTGCTGCCAACAGTATACGTAACTGGTGGCTTAAAGTAAATGGTTTTGCCCATGACGGAAGCCTGCCATCTCTCTGTCATCAATTCAATAATGGTACTCTTACCGACACAACTATTTTTCAGCAATTAGCTGATAATGTAAGTCTTAGTGGACCTGTTACAGATCTTTCAGCATTTGCAAACGAATATCTTGAAGTTTTCTCAAAAGGTTACAACTATGCTTTTGGAGTAGCGGCTGTAGCAATGATTGTTTCTCTTTTAGTATATACAATATTCAATAAACTACTACCGAAAAAAGAAGTAAAAGAAACAGCAATATCAACTGAGAAAATCGAATTTAAACCTCTTCCTATTATTGCTGCAGCCGTGGCAATCGGAATAACTGCATTTGCCCTTCATTTTATAAGAAATGTGGGATGGGCATCAGGCTTTGCTTTCGGGATCTTTGCAGGATTTGTTACATGGATCATTATGATATCACATAAGGAAGAACGAGCAAGGATAACCGCTCTTTTACTTGTATTCTTTGTTGTAGTTTTCTTCTGGATGTCATTTCATCAGAATGGACTAACCCTTACTCTCTTTGCAAGAGACTATACTGTTAAACAGACCGGAGCCTTTACTAACCTGTTCTTTACTCTGCCTTCAAT
>CAZTXH010000346.1:0-2809 GCA_964617415.1 uncultured Rikenellaceae bacterium
CACATGCTCTCAGTCCCTCCTGCCTTTCACTACCGGTTATGTTAAGTGTTATAGCACTTATACCATAATGAAGAAGCTCTTTTAAAAGCTCGCCACCTGTCATTCCCGGGTATGAGATAGTAAAATAAAATCCATCGGCAAGAGGTTCACCAAGATCCTTGTCATATACTATTTTAAATCCATTCCCTGTAAACATCTTCTTCAATATTGCAGCCTTCTCTCCATATTCTTTCACATCATCCCGGTATTTGTAGATTCCGTCACTAACTGCTTTCAGAAGAGCTGCAAGACCGTACTGGGCGGAATGGGATACTCCTGCAGATAATCCGTATAATGCCCCAAAGATAACTGAATATCCGAATTTATCGGATGAGTAATATCTTAAAAGGTCAGGATACCGTCGATTGAAAAGATGATCTGATATCGCCATCAGGCCGATACGCTGACCTGCATAGCTGAATATTTTAGAACTTGAAATCAGGAGGATATAATCATCTGTATAGTGTCCTACTGTCGGTTGATAAGGAGGTTTCCCGGGAGTACAATAATCCTTTCTGAAATCCATTCCAAGATATGCAAGGTCCTCAATGACAATGACATTGTATCTATCTGCCAGCTCACCAATAATGGAAAGTTCATCTTCGGTAAGACATATCCATGCAGGATTATTCGGATTTGAATATAGCAGTGATGAAATTTTTCCGGTCTCAAGAAAAGATTCCAGCTTACTTCTTAGTTTTTCACCCCTGTAGTTATATATATCGAATGTATGATAATCATGTCCGAGCATCTTTACCTGTTGTTTCTGAACAGGAAATCCGGGATCAATAAAGAGTGTACCCTCTTTTGTCCTGTCGTTTCTGTTGGCAACAAGAAAACTGACCATCCCACCCATCATAGACCCAACAGTGGGGATACATCCTTCCGGTTTTATATCAAGGTTAAGCAATAGTCTGATGAATCTTGAAGCCTCTTCCTTAAGTAATGGTAATCCTCTTATATCAGGGTATGCAGAAGTAACTCCAGACCTAAGAGCTTCTATTTCAGCATCAATACCTATTGAGGGAGTTGGTAAGCCAGGCACTCCCATTTCCATTCTGATAAATTTTATTCCTATGGCTTTTTCGATCTGATTTGATAAAAAAACGATCTCCCTTATTGAAGCTGTTGCAGGTTCCGGTAATCCGTTCTTTGTTATTATATCGTTAATTAATTCTCTGCTGATTGGTATTTTACTCATGAATTATTTTTAATATCTATTATTCTTTCACTTTTCAATCCTTATCCGTGCATCCACAACTGTTACCGTATCAGATGTCCCGATCAGAGGATTGAGATCCATCTCCTTAATCTCAGTAGCAAACCGTAACAAACTTGACAACCTGACAATTATTTCAGCAAATTTTTGTTCATTTATTCCTGGTTTACCACGTGTCCCATGTATTATCCTGTAACTTTTAAGGCTCCTGATCATTGAATTGGCCTCATTGAATGTAAGGGGTGCAAGTCCTGATGAAAAATCACCAAGTACCTCAACAAATATTCCCCCCAGACCACATAATATAACATGTCCGAATTTCGGTTCATATTTCGCACCAATGAATAGTTCGGTACCTGTTATCATTTGCTGCACCAGTACTGCCTTAACGTTTTTTATTTTCATCATCCTGTTGAATTCGGCGTTGAGATGAGTCGCTGATTTAATATTTAGTGTTACACCACCAACATCAGATTTATGAACAGGTCCCACAACCTTTAGAGCTAGAGGAAGTCCTATTTTATCTGCTACTGAAGCAAGCTCCTTTTTGTTCTTCACAACAGCTTCCTTCACCAAAGGTATCTGCGCTGCCTTAAGGAGCTGTTGAATAGTATCCGGTTCAACATAACCACTTTTTGAGTTTTCAACTATCTTACGAATTAGTGGTACATCAACCCCTTCAAAAAATATTTTTTCCTCAGCCGGATATGGAGTGTTAGATATCTTGGTAAGTGCTTTACCCAGGACCACTTCATCAGGAAAATTAACATGTCCCTTATTAAGAAAGTATGTAAGTTCGGTTTGAGAGCTGGATACTGATGGAAGTATGGGGAACAGGGGCTTTTTACACTCTTTGATTTTCCGGTGCATAAGTTCATATATCTCTGTCATATCATTTAGCCCGTTACTTCCAAATATGACAGTCATCCCATCAATTTCAGGCATCCGTTTATCGACATATTCTATAACTTTATCGAGTTGTTCATTTGTTGCAGTTGCAATAAGATCTATTGGATTGTCAGCCGAGGCTCCGGGGTTCATCATTGCGAGCAGTTTGTCGTGATGTTCACCTGTTATCTTTGGTATATCCATACCTCCGGCTGCAAGAGCATCTGTGAGCATTACTGCAGGGCCACCTGCATGTGTTATTATAGCTATATTATTTCCTTTAAGATGCTTATGAAAAAAGACGGATGCCACGGTAGTAAGTTCCTCTCTGCCTGAACATCGTACTACGCCAGCTTTCCGGAAGAGAGCTTCGACAGCTCAGGATGATGCAAGAGCTCCTGTGTGTGATGAAGCTGCTCTTATTCCCGCATCGGTAGTCCCAGCCTTTATAGCAGCTATCCTGCATCCCTTCCTTATAAGGGAAGAAGCATGATGTAACAGTTTATCAGGATTCTGAATACTTTCAACATAGATAAGCTTTATCAACGAGCTGGTATCGGGATCAAAGGTTTCATCCCAGTATTCAAGGATCTCCTCTACCCCTGTTTGTGCACTGTTGCCAACTGAATAGACACTGGCAAAGTTGACACCTTTGGGTATTGC
>CAZTXH010000347.1:0-2790 GCA_964617415.1 uncultured Rikenellaceae bacterium
ATGCAGGGCTACTTCTATGAGATCGTCGGGTTTAGGATCATTGTTATAATAGGATAGCTGACCAAAATTATTCGCATAGATCCTGGTATTCGACGGATTATCTATACCCAGTTGTTTAAGTTGTGAATAATCAATCCTGTAAACTCCATCTTTCAGTATGGCTGTTTTGAACCATATTCCTGATGATAAAACTGATGATGAAACATAACTGTCTTTCGAAGCTTGTGCAGTTACCGGCAAAAGCAGAAACAGAAATATACTGATTAATCGCACCATTATTACTGGACAAAGATAGAAATGTGTGTTATGTTTGTTAACTTATTTTGTTTTTTTGTAACAGGTTTAATATAAAAATAATAACGCCATCAATACGTTCTTATTGCAGGTTTATTAATTATGTCAAAGCCTCATCTGTGGATACTTATCTTATTTCTTTGTCTCCCTGGCACAGTTTTTTGTCAGGAGACCGGATATGGGTCTGATTATCACCTGACCCTGATAAGTAATCCTGCAATAACCGGTAGTGAGGGAGACGGTTATCTTAGGTTATCCTATATGAATCATTATCCCGGAAATACTTTTAACCTCCATTCTGCATATTTGTTATATGATGGTTATTTCCCTTCACTTCACGGAGGAGCTGGTCTTTATATTTCCAATGATTATCTCGGGGGTATAGTGAATGATCTTAAAGGAGGGATATCATATGCCTATTTTTTCCAGGCAGGGCGTGATCTTTACTTTAGTTCAGGACTTTCAGCATCTTTTTACTACAGGGGTTACAGTATGGCAGGAGCTATTCTTCCTGATCAGATAGATCCTTTAGGAGGAGCCGTTTTTCCTCCTGGAGAGATTCTGACACAGCAGGGACGTACTATTTTTGACCTGAGTACAGGATTTATGTTTTTCACCGGAAAGTTTTTCGGGGGACTCTCAGTTAAGCACCTTGCTAAACCTGACCTTTATGAGAGTGATTTCTCAGATAGTAAGCTGAACCGTAGTCTTTTTATACATATAACCGGGGATTTTAACTTAAACAGGGAAAAGAATCTGAAAATACGTTCACTGGGAATGTTCAGTATGGAGAAAGGATATTATTCAGGGAGAGCAGGAATTATCCTGGCAAGTAATTACTTGGCTATTAATCTTTTATTGTATGAGGATAATTTAAAAAATTTGGATGCTCAGGCAGGTTTTTCTGTAACTGCAGGGGCACTTATACTTTATTATAACTATCGTTTCAATATTATTACTGAAGAAAACCTGCTGCCATTTTCACTTTCACACCACACAGGAGTAGCTTTTCGTTTAAATAATGTTGATAAAAGAAAAGTCATTAAAACAATAAATATTCCTAAATTGTAGTTATATTTGATGTTTGAAAAGCATTTTATTGAAAAATTATTATATTTGAATTTCATAAACGCCATAAAATTAAAGGAGTTATGTGTAAATTTAAACCCTTACCTGTTATAATTATTGCTGCGGGTTTTCTTGTATCCTGTTTTGGAGGCAAAGGAGGAGATCCTAATGTCTCATCAGCTACTGGATGGGATTATAATAATCCGGATAATGGTGGATTTGAGGTTACACTTGAAGCTGAGCAGATGACTGGTCCCGGTTTAGTCCTTATCGAAGGTGGACGTTTTACCATGGGTCAGGTACAGCAGGATGTGTTATTTGATTGGAATAACAAACCTAGAACAGTAACGGTATCTTCATTCTATATGGATGAGACAGAAATAAAGAATGTAGACTATCGTGAATATCTTTTCTGGCTGAGACGTGTTTATATTGATTATCCTGAAGTGTACAGAAGAGCACTTCCCGACACACTGGTATGGAGAAGTCCTATGGGATTCAACGATCCCTATGTACAATATTATTTCAGGCATCCGGCATATAATAATTACCCGGTTGTTGGTGTTAACTGGCTGAAAGCTAATGATTACTGTTTATGGAGAAGCGACAGGGTAAATGAACAGATTCTTATCGATGAAGGTGAGTTAAACCCTGATCCCGAGCAAACAAACCAGAATAATTTTAATACTGAAGCATATCTTTACGGACAATATGAAGGTGTAGTTAACCAGTTGAGAGAGAGTCTTAATCCTAATCAGACCGAACGACGGACTAATTTTGAGGATGGGATCCTTCTTCCGAGGTACAGGCTCCCGACAGAAGCAGAGTGGGAATTTGCAGCCTATGCTCTAAGAGGAAATACTTTCCAGGAAAGAGTATATGAAAGAAGAATATACCCGTGGGATGGACATAATGTGAGGAATGCAACCCGTAAATACCAGGGTGAAATGATGGCTAACTTTGTCCGTGGGAGAGGTGATATGATGGGTGTGGCAGGAAGTCTTAATGATAACGCAAGCATTACCGCTGAGGTTAAATCATACTGGCCAAATGACTATGGACTATATTGTATGGCAGGAAATGTTAATGAGTGGGTTCAGGATGTTTACCGCCCGTTATCATCAGAAGATGTTGATATGTTTAATCCCTTCAGAGGTAATGTGTTTACCGATCTGCGAAGAGATGCTAACGGTAATGTGGTAACAAAGAATAATCTGGGGAAATTATATATCGACACCGTAAAGGATGAGGATGTGGCTGACAGATATAATTACCAGAAAGGCGATTACAGGAACTATAATGACGGGGACATTCGATCAGCTATTGTAGAAGGTGATGACTGGACTAAGGATGATGGTATATCTGGTTCTACACGGATGTACGCACAGAGTACAGGAGATGATAGTGGAACCTCCGACTTTGTTACAC
>CAZTXH010000348.1:0-2788 GCA_964617415.1 uncultured Rikenellaceae bacterium
GTTCAGCACTACGTAGTGCAAAACCATATTCCTGAAGTGCAATCATATCAAGTGCAGGGCTCAGGAGTGAACCGACAGGTGGCAACTGTGCGGTATCTCCAACAAGAATAAGCTTGCAATTTGTTCCGGAATAAACATATTCAATAAGATCATCGAGTAATTTACCACTCCCGAAAAGTGATATATCTGCAGCGGTATTTGAGATCATTGATGCCTCATCAACAATAAAATAGGTATCACGGTGTATGTTCCTGTCGAGTTTGAAGCTGCCCATACCATCCTTTGATGATTTCTGGCGGTATATCTTCTTATGGATAGTAAGCGTCTGTTTCCCGGAATAAGACCCCAGGACCTTGGCTGCTCTTCCGGTAGGGGCAAGAAGAACCGATCGTATTCTCAGCAGCTCAAGGGCTTTAACAATGGAGCTTATCACGCTAGTCTTGCCGGTACCGGCATAACCTGTAAGAAGAAAAATGATATCATTGCTGTTTTCTGATATATATAAGGCTATCCTCTTCAGGGCTTCCGACTGGTCATCTGTCGGAGCATACCCCAAATTCCTATACAAACTGTTATATATAATAGTATCCCTCATCCTTGGTGCTCTTAGTATGTACTTTATGCTCTTTGTGGTTAAAAGAAACAAACCACGAAGGATACAAAGGACCATACGAAGGTACACAAAGTAAGTACTGACAGAATAGTGTTCATAACATATTATTATATTTGTTTATAAAATTATTTTATTCAGATGCCTTTCCTGGAGCTATTTGATGAAACACTCGATATAAATTCGACCGAAAATTATGAATTATCGGTTCAGATGAGCCGTGATGGATTTGCCTTTACCATACTTGATACGTTGAGGAATAAATATATTCTTCTGCGGTCACATGATCCTGATGATGACAAGTATCTTTCAACAGATAAAATAAGTGAGATCATCAGTAAAGATGATTTTCTGACAAAAGATTTCAAGAGGATAAACATACTTATTCCTTCATTCAAATCGACCCTCATCCCTGCTCCACTTTATGATCCCGGTAAAAAGGAGGAGTATTTTACATTGAATCATATAAGGGAAGAAAATGACCTTATACTTGTCAACAAGATCCCGGATCCTGATGCATATATTGTTTTCTCGGTTTTGAAATCATATAATGATGTATCTGCAGACTTTTACCCTGAAGTTCATCCAAATCATCATACAAGGCCACTGATGAACCAGATGTTCCACAACAGCAGGAGCACTAATGGACGGTATGTCCATCTGCATGTTGAAAGAGAGTATTTCAATCTCTTTGTCTTTGAGAACAACATCCTTAAATTCAGTAATGCTTTCAATTTCAGAAATATATCCGACATTCTTTATTTTGTTCTGAATGTTTTCAAGAGTCTTGGAATAAATAATGATGAAACCATACATTTCAGCGGACTTACAGAGAAGTATGATGATATTCATTCAAATTTTGCATTATATATAAAGAATATAAAGTTTACCGGGCCTGCAGGTAATTTTACCTTCAGCTATGTTTTCAATGATATTGAGCTTCACAGGTTCATTAATCTTTTCACCATAACAAGTTGCGTATAATAGGTGGCAAATACGGAGGCAGGAGGCTTATTCCGCCTCCCGGTTTCAGAGCCAGGCCTACAACTGACTTTGCCAGGGAGAGTCTTTTTAACATACTGAACAATCGTATTAATTTTGAAGAGATAAATGTCCTGGATCTTTTTGCAGGAACGGGCAGTATAAGTTATGAATTTGCTTCAAGGGGTGCCCGTGAGGTTCATCTTATAGAGCAGGACCAGAAGCATATTGCAGGTATCAGGCGTATAATCAAAGTTATAGGCTTTACAAATATTAAACCTATACATCTGGATGTTAAGGGCTACCTGAAGATCTGCCAGGTGAAGTATGATATTGTTTTTGCTGATCCTCCATTCGATCTGAAATGGCTAAAGGATATTCCTGATATAATCCTTTCCTCAGGTATCATAAGTGAAGATGGATTCCTGATACTTGAGCATCCCAGGAATATAAGATTCAATGATCACAAATCATTTTTTGAGCACCGTAATTACGGGGGAGTAAATTTCAGTTTCTTCAAGGGACAATGAGCCTATTCGTAAATATCATCAATATCAGCCTCTGACAGATCAAACATCAGGTCGCTTATCTTTTCCACAACTGCATTGAAATATTTTTCTCCTTTTTCTGCATTTGCCTGTGACGGATCACCTATTCCTGTGTCCGAAGTCACTTTTGACCATTTACGTTCCGACCATGCCCATTTTTCATTCAGTGCTTTTATCTTGAATTTCTTAGCGTTTCCTTTACCTGCTTCTTTGACCGGGAGTACCAGTTCCGGGGTAAGATATAACATTAAACTTGTTTCCATCTCATCTGCATGACCACCTCCCTTATCAAAGAAATCTGAAATCTCTACCGACTGATACCAGTTACAGGTACTGATTAACATTTCAGGATAGAGTACCCCGAGTTCCCTTATCATCTGTTTAAAATCGTTACCCCCGTGGCCGTTAAGGATAAGGAATTTATATATTCTGTGGCGGTTCAATAAGTCGACAATATCCCTGAGAATTGCATATTGGGTTGATGGATTCATATTGATGTTGACTTTTATATCAAGCTGCCCTGTATTTACTCCGAACGGGATAACAGGAAGCACGATAATCTTTGCCCCTCTCTTCCAGGCCTGGCCTGCAGCTTCAGCAGCAATTTTTTCAGTTTCGATATTATCGGTACTGAACGGAAGGTGAAGGT
>CAZTXH010000349.1:0-2783 GCA_964617415.1 uncultured Rikenellaceae bacterium
AGGTAAATAAGGATGTTGTCAGCACTTTGATGAAAGGATATATTCCGACACAGGATCCAGAACAGGTTAAAGAGGCACAACGAAAGAGACAGGTTGAGAACCTTAAAGCATCAAAGAGCGATTTCTCGCAGTATGGAGCAGGAGGGGGAAGCCCTCAGGATGGAGAAAGGAAAACTGAGCCTGTCAGAGTAGATAAGAAGATAGGAAGAAATGATCCTTGTCCCTGTGGAAGCGGGAAAAAATACAAACACTGTCATGGTGCACCCCAGGCTGCTGAAGTTCCGGGAACTAATCCACCCAGACCCTGAAATGTATAATAACGAGAACTACCCGATCTCTTCAATTGCTTTTTGTATTTTTGAATAGACTGTACGGCTTACCGGAACCAAAGGTAACCTTAAGTTATTGCTGCACAAGTTCATAATGCTTAGAAAAGCTTTTATGCCAGCCGGATTGCCATCGACAAACAATAATTCTATAATCTCCTGGAATTTAAACAGTATTTCACGTGCAGCCTTGAGATTGTTTTTCAACAGGTGATTTACCAGTTCACTACATTGTGCAGGATAAGCATTTGCCAGTACTGAAATAACTCCGGATCCTCCTGCTGCTATTATTGGCAGGGTAAGCATGTCATCACCTGAGATAACATGGAAATTATCAGGTTTTCCTTTTATTATTTTCATTATATGGGCCAGATCACCAGATGCTTCTTTTATTGCAACAATATTCTCACATTCATGAACTAGCTCAAGGCATGTGTCAGAACTGATATGACTGCATGTTCTTCCCGGAATATTATATAGTATTACAGGTAATGGACTACATGTTGCAATAGCTTTAAAATGCTGGAAAATACCCCGTTGGCTCGGTTTATTATAATATGGGGTAACAGATAATATTCCATCAACTCCTTCAAGATGCAATTCCCTTATTATATTAATTATTTCCTGGGTATTATTGCCTCCTATTCCTGCAACAACCGGTGTCCGGTTATCAATTGCTTCAACGACATATGATATAAGTGCCTGTCTTTCATCCTTGCTAAGGGTAGAAACCTCGCCGGTTGTTCCCATTGCGACAATATAATCAACTCCTCCATCAATAACATGGTTTATAACACGGCCCATGGCCTTAAAATCAATACTTGAATCATTTTTGAATGGTGTTACTATGGCTACACCAGTGCCTCTGAATCTTTTCATATCTGGATAGTGTCTTTTTTAAACTGATTGTCCTGAATTTATCATTTCAAGGTAATGAACTACATGTGTAAGGTAATCTTTGACAGAGACAGGTTTCTTTAATTCGATCATCAGGTCAAAGGTATTACTGTTAGTATCAGGGTCGAAAAGTCCAACCTTAAAACTGGCTTTCGACAAAGCAGAAATATAATATATGGGGAATAATTTTTTGAAATTGATATCTATTAAAATATCAAACATCGTATTAATAAAATTTTCCACCTCTATTGAATTCGGGATGTAGAAAAAACTGATCTCCTTATTGCGAATGCATGACAGGAATCTCAAAGCTGTATATTTATCCGGAAGTTCTTTGCCCGGGTAGTATCCAAGAATAGTCACATCGATGTTCCTTTCTTTCATCTTCTGATGAAATTCTGAAAGATCTTCGAATTCTTCAGGTCTTGAAGCATCCCAATTAATTCCAATATTCTTTATCCGGTTTATATTTGAGTAAAATACTTTTCTTTTAACCTTTCCGGTCTTTTTGAGAAGAATAGAGTTACCGATTTTCAGCCTGATTTCCCTGAAGAGTTCCATAATGCAAACCTAACAGTTTTTTGCTAATGTAAACAGTTCATAACTATTTATCTTCGCCGATTAATTTCAGAAATTCACTTTCGCTGACAAGAGGAATACCAAGCTTTAATGCTTTTTCTTTTTTAGAGGGTCCCATATCTTCTCCTGCCAGAATAAATGTTGTATTACCTGATAGCGAAGTAGAATTTTTACCCCCGTTTTTTTCAATAATCTCTTTGTACTCTTCACGTGTATGCTCTGTGAAAACACCAGAAATCAGTATTGAATTTCCCTTCAACCGGTCACCGGTATCGAATTCTTTTTCCTCATCAGAAAGCTTTAATCCATAGGATCTTAAACGATTTATTATTTCTAAATTATCCTTGTCGGTAAAAAATGATATTATGCTTAATGATATTTTAGGCCCTACTTCAGGGATACTGTTCAGGTCATTATCTGTAGCTTTCATCAGATCATTTATTGATCTGAATTTGTTTGCTATAGTTTTTGCAACAGTCTCTCCAACATGCCTTATGCCGAGTGCATACAAGATATGACTATAAGGAACATATATTGAATTTTTTATACTGTTAATAATATTCATTGCTGACTTTTCACCCATACGTTCCAGTGGGATTAATTGTTTAACAGTAAGATCATAGAGGTCAGCATAATTACTTATAAGCTTATTATTAAATAGAAGATCAACAGTTTCTTCACCAAGGCCGTCGATATTCATTGCTTTTCTGCTGATAAAATGTTCAATTCTTCCTTTTATTTGAGGAGGGCAATGTAAATAATTCGGGCAGAAGTGATTGGCTTCTCCTTCGGTTCTTGTTAGCTGAGTACCGCATTCCGGACAACTAGCAATAAATTCTATCTTCCTGCTCTCTTCATTTCTTGAAGAATGATTAACTCCTACTATCTTTGGAATTATATCTCCACCTTTTTCTACAAAAACCATATCGTTGAAGTGGAGGTTAAGTAATTCTATCTGGTCGGCATTATGTAATGTAGCCC
>CAZTXH010000350.1:0-2769 GCA_964617415.1 uncultured Rikenellaceae bacterium
GTTGTGAGGGCAGTAAAAAGAGCCCTTGTGGTCGTTGATTTGCCATTCGGAACATACCAGGGCAACTCAAAGGAGGCTTTGGCCTCCTCAATAAGGATCATGAAGGAAACAGGTGCCTCAGCAGTGAAACTGGAAGGAGGACAGCAGGTTGAGGAATCTATTGAAAGGATTCTGTCAGCCGGTATCCCTGTTATGGGTCACCTGGGACTTACACCCCAGTCTATTCATAAGTTTGGTACATACGTGGTTAGGGCACAGGAGGAGGAAGAGGCCAGGCGCCTTATGGAAGATGCCAAAATGCTTGAAAAATTAGGATGTTTTGCAATTGTACTTGAAAAGATACCTGCAAAGCTGGCAGGGGAGGTTACAAACAATCTTAAAATACCGATTATAGGAATAGGCGCCGGACCAAAAACAGACGGACAGGTACTGGTATTACATGATATGCTTGGTATTACCCAGGAGTTTTCACCACGTTTCTTACGGAGATACCATAACCTTTATGCGGAGATAAAAGGTGCTGTTCAAAGCTATATAAACGATGTGAGAACACTCCAGTTCCCGAATGAAAAGGAACAGTATTGATTTATTGCGCCTACCTGCCGGCAGGCAGGGATTGCGGATTTGAAAAACCGGTATTATTCAAAAATAGGAAATGAATGAATAAATCCCGGATTCGAAATCCGAAATACCCTTGTGTATGATCGAAATACTTTATGAGGATAATCATATTATTGCAGTAAATAAAAGGGCCTCCGACCTGTCGCAGGGAGATAAAACAGGGGATAAATCTCTTGATACCCTGGTTAAAAAGTATATCGCTCAAAAATACAATAAACCTGGTGACGTATTTCTCGGTGTTGTACACAGGCTTGACAGACCTGTTAGCGGTGTAATAGTATATGCAAGGACATCCAAAGCCCTGTCGAGGCTGAACGAACTTTTCCGGACCGGGCAGGTGAAAAAGACTTACCTGGCAATAGTAAAGAAGAGGCCACCTGATGATGAGGCAACAATCACTCATTATCTTAAGAAAAACGAAAACCAGAATAAGACTTATGTTTATGATTACGAAGTAAGGGGATCAAAGCAGGCCTCTCTTACTTACAGGCTTACAGGTCGGGCTGAGCGCTATTATATTCTTGAAATAGAGCTTCATACAGGTCGCCATCACCAGATCAGGGCTCAATTTGCAAAGATCGGGTGCCCGCTTCGTGGTGATCTTAAATATGGGTATCCCAGGTCGAATCTGGATGGCAGTATAAGTCTTATGGCACGAAGGGTGGAATTTATTCACCCTGTAAAGAAAGAGAAGATTGTAATAACAGCGCCATTACCGGAAACTGATATCTGGGGTATACTGAAAAGAGAAGGGGTGAGGTGAAAATAAAAATGAGCCGGGAAAATCCTAGCTCATTTTCGGGAATGAACATGAAAGCCTGATCGGAATTAGCGTTTGTTCTCTATTAACTCAATTATCTCTTTTGCCTTCTCTTCATCATCACTTTCAACAGTGACAACAACTCCATCTTTAGCAATTATATATTTTGTAACATCAGAATCAATATGCTCATCATCATCCGATTCCATTATTATACTTACTGATTTATCCCCATCTTTCTTAGTTATAATACCTTTTTTGACTATCATGCTGTCCTCACTTACCCATTCAGTGCGATCATTTGCTGCTGATACTACATAAATACTCTTCTCTTCCTCTGTTTCCCCGTCTTCGTCTATTTTAACACTTACAATTACCTTTTCACCGTCTGCTTTAAACTTATAACCTGTCTCAGGTTTACCTATATAAATTACCTTACCATCTTTCAGTTCGATCGTTTTGAACATTGATGTGCCTGTCAGGACAGTGTCCAAAACTGTTTTTGTTCCTGATCCATCATCAACGACTATCTTGATTTTCTTTTCGCTCTTTTTTTCCTCCTCCTGGCCTGATACCATTGCAAGAGGAACAGAGAAGATAATCAGTACTAAAAGCAGGTTTTTACTGATTCTTTTCATACTTATATAGTTATGATTCATATCAAAAGTAATCTATAGACTACATTAAGCCGTTAATTTCAAGTTAATAAGAGTTAACGAAAAGTTAAAACCTGCATCATTTATACTATGATAAGTTAAATTTGCATCATGAGCAGAAAAAAATTCATAGGACTCATTTTTATGATGCTTTTTTCGCTGGCAGGTATCATATGGGTTCAGATAATATGGATAAGAAACGCAATCAATATACGTAACGAAAGCTTTAATGCTATTGCAAGTGCAAGTATAAATGATGCAGCCCGATCCATAGAGTCATCAAGAAAGATGAATTTTTTCAATGAGTATTTGCTCAGGGATCCTGATGATTTACAAACTGGTGAGGCTAGCATATCAGGATATCTGAACATTGAAAGCTTTTCCATGAGAGATGATGGAGATATAAGCCTGAGAATAACAAATCAGTCAGTTACCGGAAAACCGGGGGAAGAACCGGTAATCATTATTCATGATACAACAATTACAGCAGAGAATGGTACATATACAGTAACATCTTCTGATGATAGAGGTAAAATAGCAATTATAGAAAGCAGTGATGTTGCGGTGGAGAATGCCAGGTCGATGTATATAAGACCAAAAGAATTTATTGAGTGGGTGAGGAAAAAGCAGGATGAGTTTATGAATATGAGTGACCAGATGATATCTGAAGTCTATGAGTGGGAAAAAACCATGGAACTAGACAACGAGGCAATTGAATATGCTCTTAAAAGG
>CAZTXH010000351.1:0-2757 GCA_964617415.1 uncultured Rikenellaceae bacterium
TCCTGATATATCCAGTAAAGCTCATAGTAATCATCTACTATTTTTGCATATTTAATACCCAGTTTATAATTCGCTAACGCTTTATCGATATTACGCATATCCCGATAAATGGTTCCTATGTTACCATAAGCATTCGATATAATTACATAATCATTGGATGGAATACCGTACTTAAGTGTTTCTTCGTATAAAGAAAGGGCAGTTTTATAGTCCAGTTCAAGATAATAGTTATATCCGTTGTTTGCCATTGATCTTGATATCATAGCAGTATCTTTTAATGCTATTGCAAGTTCAAAAGCTCTTGTCAGTAATGAATCAGCAAATTTAAAATCCCGATTTATGTCTGCTTTGAGAGTTCCGTAATAATAGAATCCCCTTAAAGCATGAACCGAATCATTCTCTGCCAGGGATGCTTCTATCATTTTATTTAATGAATTCTCATATTCTTCTTTATTTTCCATTGCGTTAAAAACGTCAGCCTGACCGTAATATCCTCTTTGAATCATTCCTTTCAATTTCTTCTGTTCTGCAAGATTGATCCCCCGTGTAAAATAGTCAAGACTCTCATTATAGAATCCGGTACGTAAATAATATGATCCCAGAAAATACAATATGTTTACAAGCAGTTCATGGTCACCATGTCTTTCAGCCTTCTCCATAGCGAGTGTCCCCTCTGCTGATGCATTCAGATAATCACCTGTTGCCAGATTATATCTCGCCATAAGAAGATGCAGGTTTGCCGGGATCTCAACTTTACCCTTCTCACATAAATAGAGTGCCGAATCAATACATGCTTTAGCCTTTTCCAGGTTTTGCGGCTTTGTTGTCAAATATTTACTTCCTGCTTCAGTGATCTCATTGATCCTGGAAAAGTCGTCCTTCTTTAATGAAGGTATTTTCATCCTGATAGATGAATAATGTGACTGCGGCTTACAATCCGGCATACACAAACCAGATAAAAGGCTCAATAGTAATATTATCATTAGAGCTTTCATTTCATTCCCTCTTCTTCAAAATTGTTATACAAATATAACTATTTCAATATCAACTATATAACTCTTCGCTTAAAATGACGATCAGGTCAAATTTTTTGTTTAAGTTAAACCATAAGTTAAACAAATGTATATTCTGGTTTACGAATTGCAGTTCTGGTCTAACAAATGACACTTCCCGGTAAATGGTTTTCATATTGTTGACTTTATCAAATAATAAACGGTTTTCCTATCTGACGGGTCTTATATACATAATAAAATTATACCTCTGTGGTATAACCTGGTATTCTGGAAATACTGATACGGCGGTACAACCAACACCACTGGTAGCATAATCAAAATTAAAAGTAACAGCATCAGAAGGTTTAAGCTGGTAAGTATAAAGAGCTTTTGTCAGATTATCTGTTGAAAATGAATATGCATTAAAATTAAACATATTATTACCGCTGAATTCTAGCCCAAATCCCTCACTATCAGTAAGTCTCACCCATCTGTTATCGGTCCTGAGACCATGATCCTGAGGAATAAGATAAGGTTCATACATATCATCCACAGTCGATTTATAGATACTGGTTTTATAACCACTTTTCCTGTCGGGATAGTTTTCCTGCGGACCACGTCCATACCATTCTATGTTTTTAAGTCGCTTGTCAAGGAACCAGTCAGTTCCTATACGTGGTAACCATGATGGCATATCTCCGTTTGGAATAACCGAATGGTAAACAGTAAGCTCACCTGATCCTGAAATATTGTATATGTAACGGTTTAAGAATGCCCCTCGCCCGGTAGCAAGAACATGCAGATCCCGTATATTAATCTCAACACAATTATCATCAATGACCTTATAACTGAAACTCTCGGGAAGCACAGTAAGTTTATCGAGCCCGGATGCATACCATTCCGTACCTGCCCACCGTCCAAAGATCTCCGACCTGTGTTTCAGGTTTGCCGACCAGAATGTCCATTCATCAGTTTCATTTGCCAGTGGAGCACGCCACACATTAAGCCGGGCACCTCTCTTTACCATCTCTCTGCCAGACACCTGCATTGATACCAACAGACCTTTCTCCATGTCGAAAATATACTTAAAATCTTCGCCTGTTATAATAAGTGATCCATTATCATCACTTACCTTAAGAGGTCGGAAAGACTTTTTGACAGTTACAGTAACAGGCTCATACCAAGGCAAATCAAATTCTTCCCAGGCAATTTCAAATCCTGCTTCAGCCCATATAGTTTCTTCTTTAAGTCGAAAGCTTAACAGCAGTCGATATTCCACACCCTCTTGTATTTCCGGCTTGTGAAATGGAATTATTACTGTACCCGATTCCTGTGGTGCAATAACCAGGACTATTTTACCTGTCTCAATTATTTCATTATCAGCCAGTAGCATCCATTCCGTGTTTAGATTGTCCAGGTTCGTAAAAAGATACCTGTTGGTAATTTCAACAACACCCTTTTCATCTGACAACAGCTTAACAGCTATTGGCTGGCCTGATTTCTTAATCTGCCACATTTCAGGTTGCGGTCTGCGGTCGGGCCAAATAGCACCATAAGTTCTTGCTCCTATTCCATAGCTATAAAATTCGCCGTCAGTGGTTACTTCTTCAAAGTCAAGCCACAAGGCAGCCTCAGCTTTAAGTTCTTCAGATGGTGATTTAAGTAACCCGGAATCAACATATTTGTCAAATATAATTACCCGGTCAATTATTGCATCACATATATATACATCTGTCTCCTGCCCGTGAATCTCAACATTCCTTCC
>CAZTXH010000352.1:0-797 GCA_964617415.1 uncultured Rikenellaceae bacterium
ATATGGCTTCTAATGAAGCCTTGTTACCATCGTATAAAAAAAGACTGATGATCAGGAAAGTGTTGTCTCTAGGTTTTTCCCGGCCGATACAATTTTATACGCAATTACTGTAAGAAGTAACCATATACTTACAGTTATAGAAAGAGTTACCAGTCATTATGGAGGTATTGAAGGTTATTTAAAATCTTCCGGTCATGACAGATTGGATTTTACAGAGTTAAAAGAGCGGTTTGTAATATAATCTCGATTATTATTTACATAACAACTGCTTATTTTTTTACATTCTTTCCAGATTTAAATTCAGATTATGAAAGCTTCAGATAAGAGTAAAATGAAACAATCTTCAATTAAAGATTTACCCGGCAGCTTCAGGAATGCTTTCTGCGGGATAAAAGTCCTGATAAAATCGGAATACAATGCAAGAATTCATTTAATTATTCTTATTCTGGTTGTAATTGCAGGTATCGTTTTAAAGATTTCACCTGCTCACTGGATTGCCGTTGTTCTGGTTTCAGGTCTGGTCATTGTTAGCGAGTGCTTTAATACTGCCGTTGAATATTTATCGGATGCAGTGGCACCTGAAGTCAATCCGATGATATGTAAAGCCAAAGATGTGGCTGCGGCAGGGGTGCTGGTTTCAGCTCTTGTTGCTGTGATAATCGGATTAATAATCTTTATTCCTGCAATTTTGAGGTTGTTTTGATCACGGAAACTCTAGGGAATATTTTCTCCACGAATGGATTTTATAACTTTGGATTGAATTAACCTTATATTTTTATAACAATGCTATTTAAGCT
>CAZTXH010000352.1:807-2744 GCA_964617415.1 uncultured Rikenellaceae bacterium
ATTTTGAGGGGGTGGTTGTCGTTTATCTAAGGAAGGCCTTGGGGATGCTTGATTCGAATGGGAATAAAGAAACTGTTGATAATATACCAAAACGCTTTCTTTATATCGAAATGACCAGAGAGGCAGCTACAATCATTATGCTGGTTGTGATAGCCTACCTGGTCGGAACAACCTGGATAGAAAAGGGAGTATTCTTCCTATGGACATTCGCCTTCTGGGATCTCTTTTATTATCTCTCGCTTTATATCCTGATCAAATGGCCGCCATCACTGAAAACAATTGACGTTCTCTTCCTCATACCGGTTCCATGGATAGCTCCGGTATGGTTCCCAATAGGAGTGTCATCCACTACAATAATTGTAATCTTTCTTATATATCTGTTTGGGGTCTTGACTTAGAAAACAGGAAATTTGTAATTACTGTTGACCCGGATAAATTGAAGACATTCATCCTGCAACCTTTAATATAATTTTTTATGTCATATCTTTTTATGACACTTTCTGATAAGAAAAAAACATTTAACAAATTTGATATGAAGACATTAAAATTCTATTTGATTATCTTATTAGCGTTAGCAGTTATAGGATGTGAAAAAGAGAATGAAGAAAACAATAATCATATCAGTTATGATGACATGATCATTGATCATAGTTGTACTGACCTCAATCTTATTCCTTCTGAATGGATCGATTCCGTAAAAATGAAACTTCATATAGCTTATGGTCATACTTCACATGGCAGTCAGCTCACAACAGGCATGACAGGTCTTGTCGGTTTTAAGGGAACTGAATATGCCTGGAATAACGGTGGGGCTAATGGAGCCCTCGACCTGCATGATGGATCAATGTCAGGTGACCTGGGAAATCCCGACAGGACCTCATGGGCCGACAGGACAAGAACCTATCTCGATGCTAATGTAGATGTTAATGTAATAATCTGGTCATGGTGCGGTCAGGTTTCATCTGCTTCGGAAGTTGATATCAACACTTACCTCGACCTGATGACCACTCTTGAGTCAGATTACCCTGATGTTATGTTCGTATATATGACTGGTCATCTTGATGGAACGGGACTGGAAGGGAATCTTCATATCAGAAATGAACAGATAAGGAATTACTGTGATGAAAATGATAAGATACTTTATGACTTTGCCGATATAGAAACCTATGATCCTGATGGTACCTGGTTTGGAGATAAAATTCCTAATGATGCCTGTGCTTATGATACCGATAATAATGGCAGTCGTGATGGCAACTGGGCAATAGAGTGGCAGGATTCTCACACAGAGGGAGTTGACTGGTATGAATGTTCCTCTGCACACAGCGAACCTCTGAATGCAAACCAGAAAGCATACGCAGCTTGGTGGCTATGGGCCCGGCTGGCAGGATGGGGTGGTAATAAATAAATTCTGTTATTTTTGGGATAAACATTTTACAAATTCTTGTTTATCCCAATGATAAAACTTAATAATAGATTCAGGCTGTTATCTATCTTTCTGATCCTGGTAATTTCAGGATTTCTTTCTGTGGCAGCGCAGAATAATCATAACCAGGACACTGTATCAACACAGTACTCTTTAAAAAAACAGCCTGTTTATACTACAACCCGGCTTTCCACTGAAAGGCCTGTGATTGACGGTAAGCTTGATGATGAGTGCTGGAATCATGGAAACTGGACTGGGGGATGGCACCAGTGGTTACCAGAAGAGGGAGCAGAACCCACATGGCCAACAGAGTTTAATATCCAGTACGACGATAAATATATCTATGTAGCGTTTTGTGCTTTTGATGGCGAACCTGATAAGATAGCACGGTTATCAGGTGTACGTGATGAACAGGTAGGAGATATGATGGGAATTACATTTGACAGTTACCGTGATTACAGAACAGGTTTTGAATTTACACTGACAGCCTGGGGACAGAAAGCCGATCTGATAC
>CAZTXH010000353.1:0-1358 GCA_964617415.1 uncultured Rikenellaceae bacterium
ATTTTATTTGGATTGGGAACAATCTCCCTTTATACAGATGGTATTGAGCAGCATAATAAACTTGTAGATGAAAGCCTGAAAATTTTTCGTCAGTATAATATTCTTTGGGAAGAAGCAATGGTATTAAGCTGGCGCGGGGCATTATATGCTTCTTCTGGTGATTATAAGAAAGGATTGCAATACTGTGAGGAAAGTCTGGAAATTGCCAGGAAGACCGATAAGCCAGGATTGATAAATAATTGTCTGATTTTTTTATGTCAGGTATTTGTTCATTCAAAAAAGTATGACAAGGGAAAACCCCTGGTTGAAGAATTACTTGATTCCTCTGAAAAGTTAGGACAAACCTACGGAATAGAGTCTGCGTTTCATTATCTTGGCGACTGTGCCCAGGGGACTAAAGACTATAAAGAGGCTGAAAAACAATATGGTCAGGGAATTAAAACATCTTTTAAATACGGAACTGCCTGGCTTACTGCCATTGACGTTCAGGGAGTTGCCTTTGCTCTTTCCGGTCAGTCAAGATGGGCTAAGTCAATAAGGTTAGATACTGTTGCAAGAAAAAAACTACAGGAATTGGGAATGACATTTTCCGGAATTGTTAAATTCTGGGATGAATGGGTTGAAACATACCTCGAAGGTGCAAGGAAAAAAGTAGGTAAGAAACTAACCCGGCAATATGAAGAGGAAGGAAGAAATATGGGATTTGAGGCTGCTATAAAGTATGCTCTGGATTTTAACAGGGATTAATGAATATCCTCCATATATTTATTGTTGAAAATTTCAGGATAAATAATTCATCAAATATCGCCATCCCTTAAAGGTCTTACTGTTTAAGGTAACCTTCGGCAAATAAGTACTTTGAGGATTATCACTAAAATGAAATCAAGAATATTTTACTGTTTTACAACTTATCAAATAGTAACTTACTATTTGGTTAGTTAGTATAGGTTTATTATATTTGTCTGAAAAGCTATGGAAGTACCATTTGTTTTCGGTAAAATCGCGTCAGACAAAAATTTTACAGACCGTGAACAGGAAACTCAAAGACTGGTCAGGAACTTTGTTTCTTCCGTAAATACAATCCTTATATCCCCACGAAGGTGGGGGAAATCCTCTCTTGTAGTCAGAGCCTCTGACATTGCTGCAAAGCAAAACAAAAATATCAGGTTTTGTTTTATTGATCTCAATAATGTGAGAACAGAAGAACAATTTTATAACCACCTGGCCACAAAAATACTCCTTTCATCAGGGACAAAAACACGCATTCTCATTGAAAATGCACGGAAATTTCTTGGTCGTTTCTTTCCCAATATTATAATAAGTCCGGGTACGGGAACTGAAATAAAACTAGGACTTAA
>CAZTXH010000353.1:1368-2728 GCA_964617415.1 uncultured Rikenellaceae bacterium
ATCCTGGACCTTGCTGAAAAAATAGGTAAGGTGAGCAATTTCAATTTTATAGTCTGCATAGATGAGTTTCAGAACATCTCTGAACTTGAGAATCCGCTTGATTTACAGAAAAAGATGCGTTCGCACTGGCAGAGACATAAAAGAGTTTCTTATTGTCTTTTTGGCAGTAAGCGGCACATGATGATGGATGTATTTACTTCACCTTCAATGCCTTTTTATAAATTCGGTGATATATTCTTCCTTGACAAAATATCTCTGGATGACTGGATAAATTTCATACGGAAAAGGTTTTCGGATACAGGGAAAAAAATTGAACCTGATGAAGCCGAAATAATTGCTGAGCTAACCGACCGTCATCCATATTATGTACAGCAACTCGCACAACAGTCTTGGCTCAGAACAAAAACCTCCTGTAAGAAAGAAATAATTAATGAAGCATTCAATGACCTCGTACTACAGTTAAGTATGTTATTCCAGAATATGACAGACGGTTTAAGCAAAACCCAGCTCAATTTCATGAAAGCCCTTGCTGATAATGTAACTCAGCTCAGCTCACAAAACACAATCATTGAATATCAGCTTGGCACATCAGCCAATGTGGTGAGAATTAAAAAAATGCTTGTCAGTAAAGAGATTATTGATATTAGGGGAGATATAATCTCTTTCCTTGATCCACTTTATAAGTTTTGGCTTAAGGAATATTTTTTTAACAATTAGATGTTTTTATTTCAAAGCATTCTATTATGAAAGCAATGATCTTACAATCCATAACAGATCTGGAGAAGAATCATGAACCTCTTGTCATGGTCAATATCCCTGAACCTATACCCAGTGATGATGAGGTACTTATTAAGATTACTGCCTGTGGTGTATGCCATACCGAACTTGATGAGATTGAAGGAAGGACTCCACCTCCTCTGTTTCCGGTGATTCCGGGTCATGAGGTAATAGGAACAATAAAATCTGTTGGCAAAAATGTCAAAGGTTTAAAAATCAGCGACAGGATTGGTGTGGCATGGATCTTTTCAGCATGTGGTAAATGTAGTTACTGTCTCAAAGGCCAGGAAAACCTGTGTTCCGAATTTAAGGCCACAGGAAGAGATGCCAATGGAGGATATGCGGAATTCATGACTGTTCCTGCTGCATTTACTTACTCTATCCCGGAAATTTTCACCTATTTACAGGCTGCTCCACTATTGTGTGCCGGTGCTGTCGGGTACAGGTCATTCAGGCTGGCAGAAATAAAGAACGGCTATAAAGTAGGTCTCACCGGGTTCGGGGCGTCAGGTCATCTGGTACTTCAGATAATAAGACATAAGTTTCCTGATACACAAATATTTGTCTTTGCCCGGAGTTCGAA
>CAZTXH010000354.1:0-2722 GCA_964617415.1 uncultured Rikenellaceae bacterium
CCAACTTCAGCACCTACATAAAAGAAGATTGCCAAGGCTCCCAGGACAACATGTGGATATCTCCAGACGCTTTTTCTTTCAACGCCTTTGGTAGGGATTAAGGGGAGCTTCATTATTCCTATTATAACGGCAATAATTACTACGATTATACCAATAATCATAAATGGTACCGGAACAGCATCTGCAGCTTCACGTGCAGCTTCAAGTTTTGCTGCTTCAGTCATAACAGTTCCAAGAGCTGCTTCAGCAGCTTCTTTAAATACAAATACGCTGGCGATTATCGGTGCTATATAGGTTGCGATGGAGTTCAGGGACTGTGTAAGTGTTAACCTTCCGGAAGCAGTTTCCGGAGGACCTATGGCTGTAACATAGGGATTGGCAGCAACCTGAAGGAATACAACACCTGTTGCCATGACAAAAATAGCAACCAGAAAGAAAGGATATGACAGTGCTTTTGCCGCCGGAAAGAATAGAAAGCTTCCCAGTGCAACAAGAGCCAATCCAAGCATCACGCCTCCTTTGTATCCTATCCTCTTGATAATACCGCCACAGAGAAAAGAAAATACAAAATAGGAGAAGAAAAAGGCTCCGTTTACCAACTGTGCTTCCCAGTTTGATAATTCAAAGACAGCCTTGAACTGATCAGCAAGTGTAATGTTAAATGTAGTGACAAAACCAAAGAGGAAAAAGATCATTCCCATTATGGTCATTCCAGCCACTTGAGTGTTTTTCTGTTCTGTCATCGTGAGATTTTTTGGTTAAACAAATTAGTAGTTCATTTTATTTGGTGCAGGTAAAATTACATTTTAAGATCGATTTTCAAATAGTTAATTAGTAATTATTAATAATATTTTACAAATTATCTTCATTTTTTGAATAATTATATTTGTGAAATGAAAACAAGATATTTCATATCTATTTCTTTCAAAGGCACTATGTACCATGGTTGGCAGGTCCAGCCAGGTTCTGTTACAGTACAGAAAATCCTTGATAATGCTCTTTCAACCATCCTCAATGAGAAAATATCTACTACCGGTGCAGGAAGAACTGATAGTGGAGTTCATGCACTTGTTTTTTATGCCCACTTTGAGAGTAACACTTCCGGTCTTCCTGATCGTAAGAGCCTGATATTCAGATTAAACCGCTTTTTAACAAAAGATATTTCAGTATCACGTATAGTAAAGGTTCACGATGAGGCCCATGCCAGATTCAGTGCTGTTTCAAGAACATACAGATACTATATCGCCAGGATTAAAGATCCTTTCATGGAAGATTTATCATGGTTTATACATGGTGACATCGACATAAATACCATGAATAAAGCCTGCAAGATACTATTGAAGTATAATGATTTTACAAGCTTCAGCCGCTTACATTCAGATACAAAAACAAACCTCTGCAAAATATTTCTAGCTAAATGGAAGGAAGAGAGTAACAGGCTAATATTTACAATAAAAGCAGACAGGTTCCTGCGTAATATGGTAAGAGCAATTACAGGTACAATGATTGACATTGGAAGAGGTAAGACAAGTCTCAGGGAATTTGAAGAGATAATACAAGCCAAAGAGCGCAGCAGAGCAGGAAAATCGGCACCAGCTAAAGGATTGTTCTTGGAAGATATTGAATATCCCCCGGAAATATTTATATAAAACGGGGAATATTACAGATTATCATCATTCCAGATCTCCCAGGATCTTTCAGCCTGGGAGATAAGCATCTTCATTCCCGTGATTATTTTACAACCTCGCTCCTGCCCCATTTTTAAAAATGTCGTCATTTCAGGATTATAGACAAGGTCGAAAAGAATATGTTTTTCATTTAAAAGGTTATAGTCAATATCCGGTGCAGATTTTATATCAGGAAACATACCAAGTGGTGTTGTATTTACCACAATATCGGTTTCCTCCATTATTCCCGGACTAATCTTCTCATAGGTGATACAGCCTTGTTTTTCTGTTCTTGAAACAAGAGTGATTTTTAATCCCATTCCGGTAAGAGCATAACGGACAGCCCGGGAACTGCCACCAGTCCCCAAAATGAGGGCTTTCTTAACAGTAGCTTTAAGATGCGGAATAACTGAATCTCTTATACCGGTCACATCACTATTATAACCATAAATAACTACTTTGTCCTGTATTCTTTTGATTTTAAGCACATTAATTGCACTAATCTCTTCTATTTCAGTTCCTGTCTCATCAATATATTTCAGTATTTCCGTTTTATACGGAATTGTAACATTTAATCCGCAAAGGTCAGGATCTGCTGATATAAGATGTGGAAATCTGTCAAGATTCTCGAGAGGATAATTATCGTAAGTGCAATTCTTTATGTTTTCGCGGATAAATTTCTCTGAGAAATATTTTCGCGAGAAAGAGTGACCCAGAGGATAACCTATAAGGCCGAATTTTCTCATTAAGCAGTTAACTCTTTTACTTATTCTTAAGATTATCAGGCAGGAACTGAAAAAATGTATCACCCCTCAGTCCCTGGCGCAGGGATTCAAGTGGAATGATCTCTGCCGGAGCAATATTGCCGAGATTGACATTTGCTCCAAAGTGTTTAATGAACCATGCCTGCTGTGACTTCATAGGAGCTTCCCATATTACATTTTCAAGCTTGACATGTTCAGATATTGCTTCAATTATGCTGTTATTAATCGATCCATCCGGATTATATATGCCTATTGTACCCGATTCGCGAGCTTCGGCAATTACTTTAACAG
>CAZTXH010000355.1:0-2714 GCA_964617415.1 uncultured Rikenellaceae bacterium
CCACTATACGGCATGAACTTGCTGAACCACTCACAAACTATTTCCTCGGAAGGATACAGAGAGATTTTAACGAGGGGAACACTCTCCTTGGAGGTATCTTTACCAGTACAAACAGGGACCTTGATGATAACCTGGGCAGTTTTATGCATAGATCAGCATACTCCGGAGGAATAGATTTCACACAGTTTTTTAGGGAAAAAAGCTGGTCGTTCAACATCAATGCAGCATTCAGCCAGGTAAACGGCACTAAAGACGCTATATCACTTACACAATTGTCGTCTGCACGTTATTACCAGAGGCCTGACAATGACTATACAGATTATGATCCTGAAAAAACATCTCTCTTTGGGTCCGGGGGAAGAATGCAGGTGATGAAACTTGATGGTCATCTTAATATCCTTGCATGTGTCAAATGGAAGACTCCGGGATTTGAGATAAACGACCTCGGGTACCAGCAACAGGCCGACCAGGTGCTGTCTGTTTTATGGATGGGTTACAATGTATGGGAACCTAAAGGTATATACAGGCGCTGGAACCTGGGAGGTGATCTATATCTTGTTAATAATTTCGGTGGTGATATCATCGGAAAAGGATTTGAATGGAACGGCAGTATGGGTTTCAAAAATTACTGGAGTGCATGGTTCGGAGGTAATCTCGATATTTCCTCCCTATCTGGAGGTGTACTTCGCGGCGGGCCATTGATGAAATATCCCGGAAGTATAAGCGGAAGGTTCGGTTTCGAAACCGACTACCGTAAAAAACTCACTTTTGACTTCTTCATAAACGGTTCTTCCGGTTTTGAAAAGAACTCGAAAAGTATGTATACTGAGGTTGAACTCGCATATAAACCAACCAACTATCTCTCATTCAGTATTAGTCCCGGCTACAGCCAGTCATTCACCGAACTGCAATATGTTGGTGTTAGAGACTTTGAAGGAGAGGACAGGTATATTTTTGCGTCGATCGACAGGAAAACACTGGCTACATCCCTGAGAGTCAACTTCAACCTTAGTCCCGACCTTACTCTCCAGTACTGGGGTCAACCCTATGTTGCATCAGGTGACTACCATGACCATAAGTACATAACCATCCCACTGGCTGATGAATACAGGGAAAGGTTCCATACATACACAACAGAAGAAATAAATCAGATTGATGGTTATTATGAGATAGATGAAGACATTGACGGTGACATTGACTATTCATTCGGAAACAGTGATTTTAATTACCAGTTCTTCCTCTCCAATCTCGTTATCAGATGGGAATATAGTCCGGGCTCATCGCTCTATATTGTCTGGAGCCAGTCACGTAATTTCTTCAATAACTCAGGCCGGCTTGATTATTTCAGTGACATTAGTGATTTATTCAACAGAGACAATAATATCCCTCATAATGTCTTTCTCATTAAGTTCAGTTACCGGTTTGGTTTGAATTAAATACAAAACAGACAGTATGAGGCTATAAGGCTGCCCCGGGGGAGGCGGCCTTTTTTATTGCGGACTGGGGATTGTGGATTGCGGATTTGCAATCCGTGCCTCCCCGTGCTTTGTCAACCGTAGTCCCGAGCACTCGGGACGAAGGTTGAAAAAACTCCGTGTTACTCCGTTGTTAAATAAAAGATTTAATAATTTGAACTTTGTATAAATACTTTTGTCTTTATTTGCAGTAACCAAACCATACTTAAATGAAATTCTTATCTATTATTCTGGGATTGTTAATAACAGTCACCCTCTCAGCACAAAAGGATAAGCCTGCATATAAGGTATTTACCGGTGAAGGCAAAAAAGCCAATTACAGTGATATCCTAAAAGAAACTTCAAAAGCAGATGTTATATTCTTCGGCGAGCTTCATGATAATCCCATTTCACACTGGCTTGAACTGGAGTTGACAAAAGACCTCTACACTGAAAAAGGTAAGAGCCTTATCCTTGCCGCAGAAATGTTCGAAACTGATAATCAACTACTTATTGACGAATATTTTTCAGGGATAATAAAGGAATCCTCGTTCGAAAATGAGGTAAGATTATGGAAAAACTATAAGACAGACTATAAGCCGTTGCTCGATTTTGCAAAAGACAGTGGATTGAAATTCATTGCCTCCAATATACCGAGAAGATATGCTGCGGCAGTCAATTCAGGAGGATTTGAGGCACTTGATAGTGTCACTCCGGAAGGTCTGAAGTTTATTGCTCCACTACCCGTTGAATATGATCCTGAGCTTCCATGTTATAAAGATATGCTTTCTATGGGAGGCGGTGCCATGGGACATGCCACAGAGAACCTTCCCAAAGCCCAGGCAATAAAGGATGCAACTATGGCATATTCGATAGCAAAATACAGAAAGGCGGGAGAAACCCTTATCCACTATAATGGCAATTATCATTCCGACCGTTATATGGGAATAATCTGGTATCTTAATAAATACTCTCCGGGATTAATAATCACAACTATTGCAACAGTTCTTCAGGATGATGTTAAAAAGATTGATGATAAAAACCTGGGGCTTGCTGATTTTGTGGTGGTTGTTCCTTCGTCAATGACCAAAACCTATAATTAATAACATGTATTAGCCCCCCTTCTATGTTGTAAAACAAAGTTTCAGGGGATTTTTTAATATTAAAGAACTTTATTCTATAAAAACATCCTTCTATAAGCAGATTCATATTAATGAACTGCAACGTCTTGATTTCAATTTTAATAGAAAGTGAGCTGTT
>CAZTXH010000356.1:0-2697 GCA_964617415.1 uncultured Rikenellaceae bacterium
GGTAATTTGAGAGGAATTCCCTTCCCTCTTCAGGGGTAATGATACCTTTTTTCACAGAGGTTGTTACCCAGGCCTCAACAGTACGAACCATTTTTTTGGCACTGTATTGAACATAGTCGAGAACTTCTGCAACAGATTCTCCGTCAATAACCTTTTCTATTTTATATCCATCCTTATCTACTGAAATATGTACGGCGTTGGTATCACCGAAAAGATTATGCAGATCACCAAGTATCTCCTGGTATGCGCCTACAAGGAAAACACCCATATAGTATTGTTCTTTGGCTTTTAAAGGATGTACCGGAAGATAATGGGGAGTATTACTGGTAGCAATGAAATTATCTATTTTTCCATCGGAATCACAAGTCATATCCTGTAGTGTGGCTGAAACGGAAGGCTCTTCATTCAGTCTGTGTATCGGCATAATAGGGAATATCTGGTCAATAGCCCATACATCCGGCAGTGATTGAAAAAGAGAGAAATTACAAAAATATTTATCGGGAAGAATCCGTGATATCTGTCGCAATTCACCCGGCACATGTTTCAGATTCTTTATTATCAGGGTTATTTTACGTGCAACCGACCAGAAAAGGCTTTCTATCTGTGCCCTTGTCTTCAGGTCGATCATACCCAGACTGAACATATCGAGAGCTTCTTCACGTATCTGCTGTGCATCATGCCATGCTTCAAGCATCATCGTTTGATTAACATTATCCCAGATTGAATAGAGCTCTTTTACCATTTCATGATCACTGTCGCCAACATCCTCTTCAGGATCCCATGATGATAGTGTTGTTGCTTCAAGAACTTCAAAAACAAGTACAGAATGATGTGCTGTAAGTGAACGCCCGGATTCCGTTATTAAATTTGGATGCGGAATATTATTCTTATTACTGGCATCAACAAAAGTGCTGACCGAATCATTTACATATTCCTGAAGAGTATAATTGATACTGCTTTCGCTGTTCGAGGAACGTGTTCCATCATAGTCAACTCCGAGTCCGCCGCCAATATCTACAAACTCAACATTAAAGCCGAGTTTACGAAGCTGAACATAGAACTGTGAAGCCTCACGTAATGCAATCTTAATCCTCCTTATCCTGGTAACCTGACTGCCAATATGAAAATGAATAAGCCTCAGCGAGTTTCTCATTTTATTTTTTTCAAGGAAATCGATTGCTTCAAGCAATTCGCTGGAAGTAAGACCGAATTTGCTGATATCACCTCCCGATTCTTCCCATTTTCCGCTTCCCACACTTGCCAGCTTAACGCGAATACCCAGGTTGGGCTTAACTTTCAAACGCTTTGAAATTGTAGCGATTAGTTTAAGCTCGTTAAGCTTTTCGATAACAAGAAAAATACGTTTTCCCATCTTCTGGGCCAGAAGTGCCAGTTCAATATAATCCTCATCTTTGTATCCATTGCATATTATAAGTGATTCCGGATCTGTGTTCGTGGCAATAACTGCATGAAGCTCAGGTTTTGATCCTGCTTCAAGTCCGATATTGAATTTCTTACCATGACTAACAATCTCTTCAACTACAGGCCTTATCTGGTTTACTTTGATTGGATATATAATGAAATTCTGTGCATTGTACCCATATTCCTCTGATGCCGATTTAAAAGATTCCGAAATACTCAGTATACGGTCATCCAGGATATCAGGGAATCTTATCAGTACAGGAGAAGAAACATCTGAGAGACTTAGTTCATCAAGAAGCTCCTTGAGATCGACTGAGGCACTATCTTTCAACGGAGTTACAGTAACATTTCCTTTTTCGTTTATCGAAAAATAGTCAACACCCCAACCGTTTATATTATATAATTCAGCCGAATCTTCAATGCGCCATTTTCTCATTTTTATTGCTTTTGACCTGGTAATTTGATATTTAAAAATCTGAAAAAATGAAATAATTTGCAATGTTATTAAAATATTGTGAATAGGAGGCTTACATAATGCAATAATTAACGTTATATCTATAACACTAAATGTGTGGATAATATTTATTAACTATTCTATCCGGCAAAACAAGCAGAAGTAACTATTCATGTCAATATTTTTTCTACTTTAATTACCTCATCATCAAACCATTCCAGTATGATCTAAAAAATATTACTAAAAACAAGGTAACAATTCGACAGTTAAATCAATATATATGTGTAATCTTCATTCAGGACTGGTATGGTCTTTGTGAAATGAGTCAGTGTATAAACTAACCTTTCGAAAACATTCAACTAATCTGTTATTGCCATGAAAATAAGATCTGTTTTTCTGGCACTGTTCATTCTGACCGACATATCTTTATTTGCACAACCGGTTAAAATATCAGGAAGAGTTATCGATGAAGAATGAAAAGCTGTTCAGGGCGCCAATATTTTCCTGGAGCCCGACAGAAAACAAACTATATCCGGGTATAGCGGAGAATACTTTTTTACTACAACTCCCGGCACTAAACAAATAACTGCAAGGGTACTGGGATACAGGTCCGAGTCCGTAAAATTAGAATTAAAAGCCGATACCGTTATCGACTTTCGCCTCAGACTCTCTCCTGTTGAGCTCAGGGAGGTGGTCATTACAGGGGATTCGGCAAAAAACATTGTAATAACACCCGGGGCAGTTTTTTTGTAACACCGGCTGCCATTCGCGAAATCCCGAGGCTCTTCAGTGAACCGGATCTGTTGAAGTCTCTCCAGATG
>CAZTXH010000357.1:0-2684 GCA_964617415.1 uncultured Rikenellaceae bacterium
ACTATGGCCTATGTAAAAGCCACCCTTTACCAGAGTAGCACCGAAAAAAATGTTGCCCCCACAAGCCTGACACTATACGGATCAGGTATGGATACAAATAAAATTTATGATAACTCCAAAAATATTGAAGAAGCCCTGATACCTCTTAATCCATCTGATAATAGCTGCACCTTTATAATGTTAATCAACTCTGAAACCGACACACTTGTTTTTTGGTACAACTCATTTGTTCACCTTATATCAAAAGAGTGTGGGTATACATATTTTCATACCCTTGATTCATTGACAATAACCAATAATGCAATCGATACGGTAATAATCAACAACATGTATGTCACAACAAATGATCAAGAAAATATCCGTATATATTATTAGTCTATTGTTTGTTATGAATTGTTGTATTCCGGAGGCAGGAGCACAAAATCAGCCGCCTGACACTGTTATTATCCCACTTAAGATAAGAGCAGGTGTAGATATAGCAGGACCTGCTATCTATCTCTATGATAAAAATAACCTGAACATTGAAGGATATTTTTCCTGCGACCTGAATGCTAAAACAGGTATCTTTCTCGGAGCAGGATACTCTGATTACAAATATTCCCAATACAATTATGATTACCTGAGTAATGGGTATTTCATAAAGACCGGAGTTGATTTCAACATTCTAAAACCGGAGAAATCGATGGGTAAATATTGGGCCGGTATTGGATTACGCTATGGATTGAGCTACTTTACAAGTGAAATCCCATCTTTTGAGCATGAGTCATACTGGGGGACAACTACGACAACAATCGCTCCTGAATCAAATTTGGGTCACTATCTTGAGGTTTCACCAGGGTTCAGGGCAGAGGTCTTTAACAATTTCAGTCTGGGCTGGTCATTGAATCTGAGGAAGCTTCTCTTTAGCGGAACCGGAAAAGATCTTCGCCCGATTTATTTTCCCGGTTATGGTTCGGGAGATGAAACCATTAGCTTTGGGATAAACTATTTTCTGACCTGGAATATTCCTTTCATGAAAATTAAAGTCAGTGTTAAACAAGAGGAACCTGAAGAGACTGAAGAAATTGAAGAGACTGAAGAGGGCCTGGGTTTTTAAACCGGAGTATCTGCAGGATTATCCTTTTTTCCTGCTGAAGAACCATAATCCAATAAATGTCAGGAATCCATTTACAAGGATCATTTCAAACCCGAATTTATATCCGCTGAACAGCTGTTCGGAAAAAATACTCAGGAAAATACATATCACAGGAGACAATACAGCTATCCAGGGTGTCATTTTATCATTTGCTTTTCGTTTTGTAAAAAGTCCGAATGTGTAAAGCCCCAGTAGAGGACCATAGGTATAACCTGCAATTGTAAATAATTCATCAATAACTGCCTCGTCGGTTACTGTACTGAATATCAGAATACTGATAAAGAAAATGATGGCAACGGAGATATGAACTCCATACCTGATCCTGGTAGCTTTTTTGTCAGTTATATTTTTAAGACGATCCAATCCAAGGAAATCGATACTAACTGAAGTGGTAAGTGAAGTCAGTGCTCCATCAGCACTTGGAAATGCTGCTGAAATAAGTCCGATCATAAATACCAGTCCGGCTATAGGTCCCATATAATTTATCGCTATTGTAGGGAAAAGATCATCAGACAAATCAACGGTGATGCCTTTGCTCATTGAGTAGATATAAAGAAAAGCTCCAAGTAAAAGAAACAGCAGATTTACAAAAACCAGTATACCACTGAAAGTGAACATGTTCTTTTGTGCATCCCTGATATTTCTACAACTCAGGTTCTTCTGCATCATCTCCTGGTCAAGACCTGTCATGGTTATTGTTATAAACATTCCTGAGAAAAATTGCTTTAAAAAGAATCTTTCATGATGCCAGTCTGTTATAAACATTCTCGACATATCACTTCTTGCAATATCTTTAAGCATTTGTACAACAGGATCTCCAAGTCCCTTACTTATATATACGATCGACAATACTACAGCAAGAAGCATAAAGGTTGTCTGTAATGTGTCGGTCCAAACAATAGTTCTAATCCCCCCCTTAAAAGTATAGAGGATAATCAGGATTATGAATACCAGGGCATTTACCCAGAAGGGGATGTTCCATGCATCGAAAACAAATATCTGTAATACATTAATTACCAAAAACATCCTAAGCGAAGCACCAAGGGTTCTTGATAAAATAAAAAAACCTGCACCTGTCTTATATGACCAGAATCCGAATCTTTTATCCAGGTAGGTATAGATAGATGTAAGTTTCAACTTGTAATATAGTGGCAGTAAGACGGTAGCTATTAAGAAATAACCGACAAGATAGCCAAGTACAACCACCATATAGCTGAACTGGGTTTCTGTTACCCAGCCGGGAACAGACATAAAGGTAACACCTGAAAGAGAGGCCCCTATCATTCCATAAGCAACAACAAACCAAGGCGATTTCCTGTTCCCGATAAAAAATGATTGGCTATCGGCTCTTCTTGCAGTGATCCAGGTTACTAAAAATAACAGAGCTGTATATGCAAGAAAGATACTAAGGATCAGAAAAGGGGACATAATCGTTATTTTAACCTGCAAGGATAACAAAAAGAATGGAAGGCAAAAAATGCATTGATCATGAAAAACCACCAATAATTGAATTAATTTTGTATAAAACCATTTGTTATGAGTTATACCG
>CAZTXH010000358.1:0-2666 GCA_964617415.1 uncultured Rikenellaceae bacterium
CTTTTGGATTACTTAAAAACAATCTATAAATGAATATCCTTATTCTTGGTTCCGGAGGCAGAGAACATTCTCTTGCATGGAAGCTGAAGCAAAGTAAAAAAGTAGACAGGATCTTTACAGGGCCGGGTAATGCAGGAACCTCAGGGGAGGGCGTTAATCTCCCGATAAATCCTGAAAATTTTGAGGAGGTAAAAAAAGCAGTCGTTGATAATAACATAGGAATGGTGGTTGTTGGTCCTGAGGCCTCTCTTGTTGCAGGTATACATGATTATTTCAAAAATGATAAATTGCTGGCAGATGTACCTCTTATCGGACCTGACAAATCAGCAGCGCAACTTGAAGGCAGTAAGGCATTTGCAAAAGATTTTATGACACGTCATAAAATTCCTACAGCTCAATATAAGAGTTTTGATCACTCGACAATTCATGAGGCTTCAGAATTCCTGAAGTCATTTAATCCACCTTATGTTATAAAAGCTGATGGTCTGGCAGCAGGGAAAGGTGTACTGATATATGATAATCTCAGTGATGCTGAAAAAGAGGTAGCTGCCATGATAGATGGAAAATTCGGTACAGCAGGCCATAAGGTGGTGATAGAACAATTTCTTGAAGGTATTGAATTGTCAGTTTTCATTGTTACTGATGGGAAATCATATAAGATGCTTCCTGAAGCAAAAGATTATAAGAGAATAGGAATAGGTGACACAGGTCTTAATACAGGGGGCATGGGGGCAGTTTCTCCCGTTCCTTTTGCAGATGCAGGTTTTATGCAGAGGGTAAAACAAAGAATCATCGATCCGACAATAAAAGGATTATCTGATGATGGCATAGTATATAAGGGATTCATTTTCTTCGGCCTGATGAATGTTAAGGGTGATCCATACGTTGTAGAATATAATGTACGTTTAGGTGATCCGGAGTCTGAAGCAACAATACCAAGAATTAAATCAGATCTGTTCGAGCTGCTTGAGGGTGTTGCAGAAGGTAATTTATCTGAGAGAAACCTCGAGATTGATGAAAGGTTTGTATCAACAGTAATAATTGCTTCCGGTGGTTATCCACAACATTATGAGAAAGGTAAGGAGATCAAAGGCCTGAAGCAAACTGACGGATGTGTTTTATTTCATTCGGGAACAAAAATGTCAGATGGTAAGATAGTTACATCGGGAGGACGTGTGCTCGCAGTTAGTGCATGGGGAAAAACAATGGAAGATGCACTATATGGTTCTTATAGCAATGCAAAACTCCTCTCTTTCGAGAATATGTATTACAGAACAGATATCGGCTTTGATCTTCACTAAGTATGCTTTTAAAATTATTCAAGGGGACCAATCCCGGAGTTATTCTTCTGATAGCCATAACAATGGGGATCTTATGGATCAGTGCGTTTATAAATCCGCTGATGCCTCCACAAGTGTTATATGAAACAAATCCAATGCCATTATATGAAATAATAAAAAACATAACAGGCAATAATCTTATCGGAGGGATAATTTTTTCTTTTCTCTCTATAGCCTTATTATTATTTCTGCTTGTCAATTTTAATACTAGTGTATTCTTTATAAATGAAAGAACCTTTCTACCTGCCCTGTTTTACATTTTGTTTAGTGCAATATTCCCACAGCAGCAGGTAATGAATCCTGTTCTCCCGGCAGCAGTTTTCCTGATGATTGCACTGTTGAGAATAATGAAAGCATACAGGAAACAGGGAACGGCTTTTAATTTTTTTGATGCAGGAATGCTGATAAGTATAGGCAGTATGTTTTATGTAAACATTATCTGGTTTGGACTTCTTCTGATAATTGGGATTGCCCTGTTGAGGACAAGTAATATAAAAGAGATATCATTATCAATTCTGGGAATCCTTACACCCTATTTACTTCTGGCAGGACTTTACTATATCTTGGGGATTGATATCGGAGCTTTTCTGACAGATTTAAATTATAACCTCTTTGGAAGGACTCCGGGGTATTCTTTCTCAAGGCTATTATTAGTGATGATAATATTACTGGGAATAATTATTTTTATAAGCATTGTTTTTTTGTTGATGCGGATGAGTACAAAAAAAATAAAATCTCGCAAAACATTTTACATGCTTTTATGGACATTATTTATTTCACTGTTGCTCTATCTTTTACTGCCATCTGTTTCAGTTGAAATGATATGGGTAACAGGTATTCCTGCCAGTTATTTACTGACCAATTATTTCGTATTTGTAAGGAAAAAAATAATACCTGAGATATTATTCTCAGGCATATTTTTACTCGTTATACTATTACAGGCGTTCTATATTTTCTGACGGGTTATCTGATCATTGAAACAACTCCCACTCCGGAACCCTGTTGCCCGTCAACAAAATCAAAACTAAGCTTGTATATACCGCTTTTATTGCATATAAAATCAACGTAAGGATATGTTTTTCCTGTTTTCTGATCGTAAGAAGAGAGTACTGTTTTATTGCTGTTATCCTTGATCATGAGATAGAGCTTCCCCATTGAATCATCGGAATTACACATTGTAAACCTGTACCTTGTATTTTTCCATAGTGACATCTGTGCTTTGTATCTTAATTCACCGGGATCAGATGCTTTACCAAGCTGGACCCTGAAGACTTTAAGATATTTTGAATTTGATCCTGCACTTTCAATACATTTATTAAAAAGAGT
>CAZTXH010000359.1:0-2648 GCA_964617415.1 uncultured Rikenellaceae bacterium
GGGTATATGTAGGATAACTGTCCCACTCCTTAGCATGTACAACATCAGGTGCTGTTATAATTGACTTATAATCATGCCTTTCAACAATATCATAGTCATATTTCCGTGAAATAAACCAGTCAAGGGTCAATGGTGAAACGACAATTTCAGCATAATTATCACTTACCGAACTTATAGAAACATATTTTGACAGATCTTCTATTTTTGCTTTACCTGAGAAAGATGTTTTGACCCTGGCCTGTCCAAAAGTGGTTACTTCTACACGTAAAAGGCTATCATTGAGAGTCTCCTGGGCAACGGAAACCTTTATACCCAATAAAAAAAGAACTAGTATCAGCAACCACCTTACCTTCATTGCTTGTTATTATACATTGAACCTGATAAAGAGTATATCACCATCTTCGACGACATAATTCCTTCCTTCAATATGAAATTTACCAGCCTCCTTACAGGCATGTTCAGAACCAAAAGTAATAAAGTCATTATATTTCATCACTTCAGCTCTGATGAACCCACGTTCAAAATCACTGTGTATCAAACCTGCTGCCCGTGAGGCATTCATTCCTTTTGTTATTGTCCATGCCCTGATCTCTTTTGGGTTCATCGTAAAAAAGGTTTCCAGATTCAGCAACCGGTATGCTGCCTTAACCAGCTTATTTACTCCAGGCTCCTGAAGACCGGCATCTTTTAGAAACTCCATACGATCTTCAATATTCTCAAGCTCAGCTATCTCTGCTTCGAGAGCTCCGGCAATAATAAGTATTTCGGTGTTTTGGCCTTTAAGAAACTCTTTAACGCTTTCAGAATAATGATTCCCTCTAACAGAAGATTCATCATCTACATTGCATACATACATAACAGGCTTCATTGTTAAAAGGAAAAGGTCATCAATATATCTCCTTTCGTCATCCTTAACATCAAGAGTTCTGGCATTATTAAAATTTTCAATATGATCATGGTAGCGATTCAGGACTTCTATAGTATGAGTTGCATCCTTATCGCCTGATTTGGATAATTTCTTCAGACGTTCAATTTTTTTCTCTATCGATTCAATATCCCTGACCTGAAGTTCAAGATCAACTGTTTCAATATCTCGCACAGGATCAACTGTACCTTCGATATGAGGCATTGATTCACTATCAAAACATCTTAGCACATGTATCAATGCATCCGTATTACGTATGTCACCAAGAAACTTATTGCCCCCACCTTCTGATCTTGTTGCTCCTTTAATCAAACCAGGAATATCGACCAACTCAACAGTAGTATGAACAACTTTATTTGTAACATAACGTTTTTCAATCTCGTACAACCTTTCATCAGGAACCTGTACAATACCAATATTCGACTTTACCACTGTATGAACAAAAGAATGAGTCTCACCCCTGGTATTGGAAACACAGTTAAAAATTGTTGTTTTCCCAACATTTGATATTCCTATTATGCCGCACTGTAGAGCCATCAGTTACCTGTTGCATATAGTACAAAGTTATAATTAACTTTAAACCATTTACATTATCTTACATCTAAGATAAAAACTGTTTCTATTTGGGCCTTTCTGATGAGGATATAGAAATAATCCAGCTCCTTGATAGTGATATTAATAAGGGATTCCGGATTATCGTTGAGAAATATAGTTCAAGACTTTACTGGCATATCCGGCGTCTTGTAATACTACATGAGGATGCTGATGATGCTCTTCAAAATACCTTTATAAGGGCATGGAAAAATATTGGTGATTTCAGAAAAGAAAGTGCCCTTTATACATGGTTATACTCAATAGCAACGAACGAATCACTGGCCATATTAAACAAAAGAAAAAGAAATGCAGCTATTTCACTCGATGATATAGGTACTTTTTTTGCCAATTCCCTCGAGGGTAGTACATGGTTCGATGGTGATGAAGCACAGATCAAATTGCAGAATGCAATCCTGCAACTACCTGATAAACAAAGAATAGTATTTAATCTCAGGTATTTTGAAGAAATGACCTACGAAGATATGAGCAAAGTACTTAAAACTTCTGAGGGTGCACTAAAAGCGTCATATCATCATGCTGTAAAAAAAATTGAAAAATACATAGAAGGAAATTAAACCTTTCATCCTATAGAAAATCTAAATAAGTAATGGAAGAATTGAATAAAATAAAGAGTAAAAACCCTTTCAAAGTACCTGAAAACTATTTTGAAGAGGTTAACAAAAAAATAATCCTTTCCACCAAACCAGTGAAAGAAAAGAGTGGATTTATTACACGACTGCGTCCTGCTCTTGCTATTGCAGCATCAGTTGCATTATTCGTTCTAATAAGCTATACAGCAATGAAAATATTCCAGCCTGTAAGTAAAAATGTTGATCTGTCCGAAATCAGTATTCAGGAATTATCAGAATCATACCTTTACGATATTGATGATCTCACACTAATAGAAAATGCTGATTTATCAGTATACTCTGAAGAGGTACCCGACATAAGTGAAGAGGTAATTATTGATTATCTCTTACTTGAAAATATTGATATAAATGAGATCTATGAATTTTTATAAATCCAAGCCATGACAAAAAGAACTGTTATTTTAATCTTCATCCTTTTATTATCGCCTCATCTGATACTTGCACAGAATCCCAATCAGGAAAGACTTCAAGCATACAAG
>CAZTXH010000360.1:0-2610 GCA_964617415.1 uncultured Rikenellaceae bacterium
TCATAATAATACTCCGGAATCCACCTGTTGGCCCCGGTAATATTGGAATACACATATGAACCCCCGACATACAGATCATTGATAACCTGGTATGATACTCTTAGTCCTGCAGATGCATTCTGCCATTCGATCGTATCCAGCGGTGGATTACCAAGCCTTGGTCCTCCAAGCTCATTATGATCAATGCCACGGATTGCATCAATGAAGAAGAATCTGATATCCATAGTTCTTAAAGGCTTATAATCAACTGCAACATACCATTCTCTCGAATTATCCTTCATATAGTGCCCAAGATTATAATTATTTGATTCGAAAGTTATTGTGGGAACATTATGCTGGTAGACCAGCGGATAAGTATATGTAAATTCTGTTGTGAGGGACAGGTTTTGAAGCGGGAAATCACTTAGTCTGAACCCGGTTTTCCAGCTGAGGAAATTCCACTCGTCATCTTTGAAGATTCTTTTTACAGATAGTTCATCAACGAAAAGTGTTGCATAAAGATGCAGGTGTTTTATCTGCCGTGAGCTTATGTCGAAGTACATCTGTGAGTTCATGTTTTCAATACCTGAAGAAACAGAATGATCGACTGACTTATAAAACATCATCGGAATCAAAAATGCAGGATTAACAGTGGTATTATCATAAATGATACTGTTACCAGCTGAGATGTTCAGATATTTAACAGGAGTAAAGGTGAACAGATTGGCAGTAATAAATTTCCTGTGATATACTTCACGGTAATCGGTCCCGTAGCTGTTCGTCACCCAGAATGAACGAGTACTGTCGACCACCATTGAGTTGAGCCAGCCATGGATATAATTGAATCTGAACCATTTAACAGGATAAAGCTCTACCCTCAGATGAACAAATGACGGATTATTACCCCCGAAGATATTTGCACCGTTATAGTTATTTCCCCATTCGAAGTTATCTTTTACCAGTCCGGCATTACCCCACTTCCACGACCATGTTACACCGCCCTGCATCTCACTCCAGTCGGTGGAGCCTTTAATATGTCCTCCTTCCCTTTGGGTAAGATATTCCGGCAATCCCAGAAAAGGTTTTTCATGATTATCCCTCAGTGACGCATAAAAACCCCATCTCCCGACATAAGCCCTGGCCTCCGCCCCATTCCTCCAGTAAGTAGCCTCACCCGATGAATTGGTAAACACCTCACCTCCAAGTATCGGATTAACTGTCAATGAAAACAACGAATCCCTGTAATAGAACATATCCCTGCGCCCTCCGTCCTCCGAAGCTTTCTCGACCGCCGGAGGCTTGCCGAAGGCGGTAGCGAAGGAGGATTGCGCCCTTGTGCCACTTAATTCCTTCAGGAAATCCCTCATATAAAAATCCAGCTCCTTCTCCTGCCTCCCCGACAACTGTTCCCTTTTCTCCATAGCTTCTTCCAGACAGTCCGCAATAAATGCTCTGGAATATGGTTTAACTGCAGAATTGATTGTAATAATCTGGTTATTTGCCAGTTCATCAAGGAATTCATATATGCCGGTGTTGTTTACAGGATGAGAGATGGATTGAGAATACAAAAGCAAAGGGTATATTTCAAGTATTGAAAATGAAAATAATATTATAAAATACTTGGTTTTCATCAAGTAATCTAAATGATTGACAAATATAAGATTAATTAATGAAAACTGTGGCTTGCGGCACAAGGCGCGTGGTACGCGGGTTTATATGTCTTATTTCTCTTGCTCCACGCCCCTCGCCCTATGCCCCAAGCGCTTTTTGATCCCCCATCCCCTCCAAGTCTGCAGATTTACCCCCCAACCCCCCTAAAGGGGGGCTAATACTGTAAATGTAAGTAACTTATGTGTAGTGCCTTAGACCCCCTTCAGGGGGTGGGCCCCCGAGTACTCGGGGGACCGGGGGTCATTCGTCCTTATACTTAAGTATAGATTTCAAACACCTCTCCGCCGTCTTCCCGTCCCACAACTCCGGCCTGACAGGCTTTCGTGGCTTTTCAAGCGCAGCATAATATTCTTTCCTTATTCTATCAATATTATTGCCCACCAGCACACTTGCCCCTCCATGTTCGCGAAGCGTAACCGGACGCTCGGTATTCCGTCTGAGGGTCAGGCAGGGTGTGCCCAGGACAGTACACTCCTCCTGCAGACCACCGCTGTCGGTAAGCATTAACCGGGCATCCATATTCAGCCTGAGCATTTCAAGGTAACTCAGGGGTTCAAGAAGTATTAAATTTTGAATATTGAATATTGAATCAAACAAACCAAATGTCTCCAGCATCTTTCGTGTTCGTGGATGTATAGTCCAGATCAATGTTCTTTCGGCACAAACTTCATCAGTGATGAACCGTACTATGGGCTCCAGAATCTCTTTCTTATCTACATTCGACGGTCTGTGCAGTGTCATAACCGCAAAGTCGTTGGGTTCAGCGTTCCGTGTTCCGTGTTCCGGGTGTTTTTTACGCGGAACCCGAAACCCTGAACCCGGAACTCCATTAGCCTTTGGATTTTGAATACAGTTCTTCTCAATAATATCATTTATTTCTAATCGTTCTGCTTTGCTCCTGTTCTCCTCCAGCGTATCAATCATAATATTCCCCACAAAACTTATCTTCTCCTCGGGGAC